>NZ_JBHYWI010000001.1:0-82712 GCF_042751525.1 Kitasatospora sp. NPDC059408 | reverse complement strand
GCCTCCCCCCGGCCCGCGGCCACCTGGCCCGCCCCCTCCCCCACCCCCCGGGCCGCCCCCTGGCCCTCCCCGCCTCCGGGTGGGGGGGGGGCGGGGGGGCCCCCCCCCCACCCCCAAGTCCGACGGCTCGCGCCGAGGTCAGTACTGCAGGGACTTGTACTGCAGGAACTCCTCCAGGCCGTGGCGGCCGAGCTCGCGGCCGAGGCCCGAGCTCTTGTAGCCGCCGAACGGGGCCAGGGGGTTGAAGCGGCCGCCGTTGAGGTCGACCTGGCCGGTGTCGAGGCGACGGGCGAAGGCGGCGGCGGTGTCGGTGTCGGCCGCCCAGACGCCGCCGGCCAGGCCGTACTCGGTGCCGTTGGCGAGCTCGGCGGCGTGGTCCTCGTCGCGGTAGGGGAGGACCACCAGCACCGGGCCGAAGACCTCTTCCTGAGCCACCGTCATGTCCGGTGTGACGTCGGCGAGTACGGTCGGACGGACGTAGAAGCCGACGGGAAGGTCGGCGATCGGCTCGGGACCCCCGGCGACCACCCGGGCGCCCTCGGTGATCGCTCCCTCCAGGTAACTGCGCACCCGCGCCTGCTGCTTGGCGTTGACCACCGGACCGATCCGGGTCCGCGCATCGGCCGGATCGCCGGGAACGTACTTCTCGGCGGCCTTCGCCGCTATGGAGACGGCCTCCTCGTAGTGGTCCCGGTGCACCAGCAGTCTCGTCCACGCGCTGCACGTCTGGCCCGAGTTGGCGAACACGTTGGCCACGTTGACGTTGACCGCGCGGGTCAGGTCGGCGCCGGGCAGCACCACGTTGGCGGATTTGCCGCCCAGTTCCAGGGCGACCCGCTTCAGGCCGCGCCCGGCCGTCTCGGCGACCGCACGGCCGACGGCGGTCGACCCGGTGAACGACACGACGTCCACGTCCCGGTGGGCGGCGAGCGCCGCACCGGCCACCGCACCGGTGCCGGTCACCAGGTTGAACACGCCCGCGGGGAAGCCCGCTTCGTGCACCAGCCGGGCGAACAGCCGCGCCACCAATGGCGTGTCCTCGGCCGGCTTGAGGACCACCGGGCAGCCGGCTGCCAGCGCCGGGACGACCTTGGCCACGATCTGGTGCAGCGGGTAGTTCCACGGTGTGATCGCCGCGACCACGCCGGCCGGCTCGGCCAGCACCAGCGAGTTGCCGATCCGCTCCTCGAAGGGGTGCTCGGCGAGCAGCGCCAGGTAGGAGGACGCGACGGTCAGCGGCAGTCCGGCGTGGACGGCGGCCGCGAAGCCCACCGGGGTGCCCAGTTCGGCGACCACCGTCGCGGTGATCTCGTCCTGCGCCCCGGCGATGCCGTCCCGGAGCCGGGTGAGCAGTGCGAGCCGCTCCTCACGGGTGGTCGTGCCCCAGGCCCGCGCCGCCCGGCGGGCCGCGCCCACCGCGGCGTCCACGTCGGCCGCGGCGCCGGCCGGCACGGTGGCGATCACCCGTTCGGTCGCGGGGTTCAGCACCTCGATCGACCCGGTGTCCCCGGAGGGGCGCCAGGCGCCGTCGACGTACTGGTCCGCGTGGTCCCCGAACCACCGGTCGCCCCGCTCGTCCCCGCCCGGCCCGTCGTTCCGCGAGTCCTGCTCCGCGTCGTGCTGCACCGATGGTCCTCTCGTCCGCCTGGCCTTCCGACCGCGCTCCACCGCGTTTGACCGCGCTCAACCCAGCGCTGGTCCAAAGGCCCAGTCAAGGCGGCCGGGGCGGCCGCGCGCAAGAGCCAATCCGCTCCGGCGGACCCGACGGTCAGCGCGGCGCGAACCGCGAGGTGTACTCGGCGAACGGCTCGATCCCCACGTCGGCCCGCCGCTCGTCCAGCCGCTCCGGGTCCTCGCAGGGCCACGGCACCGGGCGGCCGTCCGTGACCGCGCCGATCTGCGTGCCGTACCGCTGCTGGCGCCCCTCGTTGACGGCGAGCCGGTCCTGAAGGAACGCCAGGTCGCGCGCGCTCGCGGCGCCGTCCGCGACGGCCACGGCCATCAGCTCCACGGCCCGGCGCTGGACGTCCAGTTGGCGGTCGGCGTGCTGGGCGACCAGCCAGGCGGCCTTCGCCGCGTCGGCTCCGACCAGTGCCTCGGTGGGCCAGCCGTGCTCGGCCATGATCGCGGCCAGCCGGTCCCCGTGCCCGGTGGTGAGCCGCCGCCAGGCGGCCTGCTCGGCGAGGTCGGTGCTGTTGGCGAGCCGCACGGCGGCGGCGTCCTCGGTCATCATCGCCGTCAATTCCCCGGCCAGCGCGGTGAGATCTCGCTCGGTCTTCGTCATGTCGCTCCGTTCCCCATTCCCGGCCCACCGCAGTGGGGGCCGACGGTGTTCCACCGTATGCGGCCGAAAAGCTACGAAGATCATTCCGAGGAATGGTGACTCTGTGGAGCGGAGAGGGCACAATGGATGTACGTGATCGGTGCGGCCGTGCCCACTCCCGGCCCGATGCGACGGTCCACAAATTCTGCGTCCGAAAGGCTCCTCAATCGCGCGGACGGCGCTGTAGATTGCAGCGAACTCAGCGGTGGGGGGCTACGGTTGGCGGCGGGTGCAAGACGTGTGCACACCGTCGGCACGTCGTGCGCCCCCGCGGTGGGCGGGAGGGCGCCACCGCTCTGAGGTCTGGCTCGAATCCGCAGGTCATCCGTACCGCAAAAGGAGCTTCCCCGTGACCGACGCCGCGTTCACCGACGAGCAGCCCCGGCCCGCCGAGCCGGCCTCGCTGGACGACGTGCCGGGGTGGTTCTGGGACCACGACCGGCATTCCTTCGAGTGGTTCCTGGGGCGCCAGGAGAAGGCCGGCGTCACGGGCGACCTGCTGGAAATGGGCGCATACCTGGGGCGCAGCGCCATCGTCATCGGGGAGCACCTCCAGCCCGGCGAGTCATTCACCGTCTGTGACCTCTTCGACTCGGACGCGCCGGACGACGAGAATGCCGCTGAAATGAACATGTCCTACCGCAAGACGCTGAGCCGAACGGCCTTCGAGTCGAACTACCTGTCGTTCCACGGCGAGCTGCCGGAGATCATCCAGGCGCCGACCTCGACGCTGGCGGGCGGACGGATAGCGGCGGGCGCGTTCCGGTTCATCCACATCGACGCCTCGCACCTGTACGAGCACGTGGTCGGCGACCTCCAGGTGGCCCGCGTCGCGCTGCAGGACCAGGGCGTCGTGGTGCTCGACGACTACCGCTCCCAGCACACCCCGGGTGTCGCCGCCGCCACCTGGGAGGCCGTGTTCAACCACGGGCTCAAGCCGGTCCTGCTCACCGAGTGCAAGTTCTACGGCACCTGGGGGGACCCGGAGCCCTTCCAGCGGGACCTGCTCGACCGGGTGGACCTCGCCGAGGGCTGTGAGCTGAGCGCCGAGACCCTCAACGGCCGGCAGATGCTGCGCATGACCGGTACCTCGGAGGGCATCGAGCCGTTCCGGCCGTCCCGCCACCACAAGCGGCTCGTCGCACTGAACGCCCGCCACCAGGCCGACCAGGCCGCCGCCGACTCCCGTCGGGCGCTCCTGGAGTCGCAGGAGGAGGCCGCCCGCGACCTCGCCGCCCGCCGTGCCCGGGCCGCCGAGCAGCGCCGCCCGGTCAACGTCGCCAAGCGCGCCGCCCGCGACCTGCTCCCCCCGGTGGTCACCTCGGCGATCCGCCGCGCCCGCCGGGGCTGAGGACGGGCGGCGGCCGACAGCTGTCAGCTGACAAGTAACAGATAACAGATAACAGATTTCAGCGAACAGATTTTGAAATCTGTTCGCTGAAATCCGTCCGCCCTCCCCCGCTCGCCGCCCCCGGAACGCGCGAGTGCCGGCCGAGCCAAGCTCGACCGGCACTCCCATGTTCGGCTCCCAGCCTCAGGCCGTCACGCCCGCGACGGCTCCGGCGACGCCGACTCCGACGCCGACTGCGGCCCCGGCCCCGACGCGGCGTCCTGCGCGCCGGACGCGCCCTCGGCCTCGCTCAGCTCGCGGCGGACCTCCGCCAGGGACGGGTTCGCCCAGGCGCTCGCGACGCCCCAGCGGTAGAACGCGAGACCGATCGCGGCGACGATCAGCAGGTCCCAGCCCTCGGGCAGGTAGCCGTGCCCGCCGAAGTCGGAGCTGCCCGCCCACGAGACGCCGGCCATCACGAACAGGTACGCGACCATCCAGGCGCCCGCGATCAGGTGCGGACGCAGCACGGCCCACGGCTTGCGCAGCTCGTACCAGGCCCAGATCGGCAGGCCGGCGGCCATCAGCAGGATGACCTTGCCGGTCAGCGGCCAGCGGGCCCAGTACAGGACCAGCGAGCCGAAGACCATCGCGACCGGCGCGATGACCGGCATCGCGCGCAGCCGCACCGGGCGCGGCAGGTCCGGGGCGAGGCGGCGCAGCGCCATGACGGCGACCGGGCCGGTGATGTACGAGATGACGGTCGCGACCGAGACGATCTCGGCGAGCGAGCCCCAGCCGCGGAAGACGGCCAGGAACAGGAACGCGACGCCGAGGTTGAGCAGCAGCGCGGGGCGCGGGATGCCGGTCTTGGGGTCGACCTTGCCGAAGAGCTTCGGCAGGTGGCCGTTCTCCTGGACGCCGTGGATCATGCGCGAGGTGGTGGCGGCGTAGATCATGCCGGTGCCGGAGGGCGAGATGAACGCGTCCGCGTACAGCAGGATCGCGAGCCAGTTGATGCCCCAGGCGATGGCGAGGTCGGCGAGCGGCGAGGTGTAGCCGAGGCCGCTCCAGCCCTGCGACAGGTCGGCGGCCGGGATGGCGCCGAGGAAGGCGATCTGCAGCGCGACGTAGATCACCAGGGCGATCAGGATGGACCCGATGACGGCCTTGGGCAGCGACTTGCCGGGGTCGCGGGCCTCGCCGGCCAGGTTGAGCGGCGACTGGAAGCCGTTGAAGGCCCAGACGATGCCGGAGACGGCGACGGCGGTGAACACCGCGCTCCAGCCGTTCGGCGCGAAGCCGCCGTGGTCGGTGAAGTGCGCGGTGTCGAAGTGCGCGAGGAGCAGCGCGCCGGCGGTCAGGGTCGGGACGATGACCTTGAAGACGGTGATCGCGGTGTTGGTCTTGGCGAACAGCGTGATCGCGAACCAGTTGAGGGCGAAGTAGACGAGCAGCAGCACGCTCGCGAGGGCGACGCCGCTGATGGTCAGTTCCTGCCCGTTGTACAGCCCCTTGGCCCAGCCGAAGTGCCAGGAGCTCATGTACTGGACGGACGCCGTGGCCTCGCCGGGGATGACGGAGACGATGGCGATCCAGTTGGCCCAGGCGGCGAGGTAGCCGGCCAGCGAGCCGTGCGAGTACTGGCCGTAGCGGACCATGCCGCCGGCCTTGGGGAACATCGACCCGAGCTCGCTGTAGGTGAGGGCGATGGTCAGGGCCACGGCGGCGCCGATCACCCAGGCGAGGATCGAGGCGGGGCCGGCGAGCTTGGCGGCCCGCTCGGCGCCGAACAGCCACCCGGAGCCGATGATCGAGCCCAGCCCGACGGCGGTGAGGCTGATGGTGCCGAGCGAGCGTCGGTAGTGGTTCTGGTGCGATGCCGCTGACGGCTCGGGCTCACTCAACGTATCGGTCCTCTCGCTCGGGGTCGACGGGTGGTGTCGTGGTTTTTACGGTCATGAGTCGGTATTCCGGACACAAACGCCCAGCAGCCTATGGGGCGAAAAAGGGCGTTTACCTCAGGGGAAGCTCAAACCGTCCGATCGTTGCCATCTCGTGTCCGGTCTCCGGGGCTCCGACGCCCTCGGAACGCCGCTGTGGCCGGGCCCAGCGGGCCTGCTGGGCCGGGTCCGGCCACAGCGGCGGATGAAAAACAAAAAATTCCCCGTGGAATCCTTGCGGATCCACGGGGAATTCGATGGTGTCCGAGGGGGGACTTGAACCCCCACGCCCGATAAAGGGCACTAGCACCTCAAGCTAGCGCGTCTGCCATTCCGCCACCCGGACGGGGTGTGTGCTTCGGGGTTTTTCTCGCCCCCTCGGCGACAGAGAGAACATTACCAGGGTTCTGGAGTGCTTCTCACCTGCGTTTCCCCGGCGGGGGCCCCGGTCCGACGGCGACCGACGGGGGACACCCCGACGACGGCCCGACCACCGCCGGACGGCGAAGCCTCGCCGGGCCACCCGATCACCGGCCGAAGCGGTGGCGAGGGCGAAGGAAACGGTCCGATTGCGCCGCCCCGCCGATCGGGACCGGTCGACACCGATCCGACACGGGCAACTTCTCGACGGTGCCGCAGTCCCCGTGGCGGCTCTCCTAGCCTCTGTGGACCGAGGGCGCCAGCGGAACGCCTGATTCCCGGGTCGCGGACGAAGGGCGGCTGGACGTGGAGCAGATCAGCGGGGCGGCGAAGGCCGAGCCGAGACGCGACCGGGCCCTGCGGGGGCCCGCCCGCCCGGCGCCGGAGCCGGCCGAGGGCGTCTGGCGCTTCCCGGTGCCCGCCACGGAGTCCTCGGTGCCGCGCACCCGGCACGCGGTGCGCGACCGCCTGCTGGCCCAGGGCATGACCGGGGTGCGCCACCAGGAGCTGGTGGACGACGTGCTGCTGATCGTCTCCGAGCTGGTCAGCAACGCCGTGACGCACGCCGCCGAGCTCTCGCCCGAGGTGACCACCGAGCTGGCGGTGCGCGACGGCTGGGTGCGGGTCTCGGTCGAGGACGGCGACCCGTACCGCCCGAAGGCCCTGGAGAGCGACACCGGCCGCACCGGGGGGCGCGGCCTGCTGCTGGTCAAGAGCGTGACCCTGCAGGCCGGGGGCGTGTGCGACGTGGAGCGGACGGGGGAGGGCGGCAAGGTCATCTGGGCCTCGCTGCCCATCCCTCCGCTCCCTCCGCGGCACGACGACTGTCCGTGACCATCCGGACGATCCGGACCATCCCGGCGGTCACCGCCCCCGCCACCAGTCCCGCCCCCGCCACCAGTCCCGTCCTCGTCACCAGTCCCGTGCGGACCAGCCGGACTACCGGACCATCGGACTACCAGTCCCGTCCGGCGATCTCCCGGATCCCCGGCAGCGCCGCCTCGAAGACGGTCTCGAACCACACCGAGAACGGCCGCTCGGTCCGCAGCTCGCGCAGCTCCTGCGCGGTGACGAAGGCGTAGTCGTCCACCTCGTCCGGATCGGGGACGACCGGCGCCGTGACCAGGCCCACGAACAGGTGGTTCCACTCTCGCTCGATCAGCCCGGAGGCCTCGTCCGGCAGGTCGTAGCGCACCGTCCCGGCCTCGCACAGCAGTGCCGGCGCGACGCCCAGCTCCTCCGAGGTGCGACGGGCGGCGGCGACGAACGGCGGCTCGTCCGGGTAGGGGTGGCCGCAGCAGGTGTTCGACCAGACGCCGGGGGAGTGGTACTTGCCGAGCGCGCGGCGCTGGAGCAGCAGCCGGCCCTGGCGGTCGAAGAGGAACACCGAGAAGGCCCGGTGCAGGCGCCCTGGCTGCTGGTGGGCCCAGTGCTTCTCGGCCGTGCCGATGGTGGTGCCCTCGTCGTCGACGAGTTCCAGCAGGATCTCCGGGCCGGTGCTCCCGGCGGTGCCCCCGGGGTCGGCCGTCACGTCGGTCTCCACGTCGAGACCGGTGTCGATCTCGGAGGTGAAGTGCGTCGGGCTGGTCGGCGGACTCTGGGGCATGGGGTGGCCTCTTTCGGGGAGCGGGAGCAACGGAAGCATCGGGTTGCGTCCGGTGCAGCGGGTGCATCGGACGCAGCGGGGGCACCGGCGCCGGCGTCGGGCTCCAGTCTGCCGTATGGGTGGCGGTCGGCACGGGTCCCACGCACAACCTGGCGGATCATGACCCTCAGGGGGACTTTTCCGGACGGAGAAGGACGTCAGAGGGCCCCGGAAGGGTCATGGAGTTAGCAAAAGGGTTCGGAGTCGTTCGAGGCCCGTTCGGGCGCGCCAGGAGGCGCGCCGGCCCCGTTCGCGCCCGCTCCGGTGCGCCGCTCCGGCCGTCGTTCCCAGCCACCGTTCAGGCACCTCCCAGGTCCCCGGCCGCGTTCGGGCCGGTCGCCCCGGTCGCCTACCATCACTAAGGACAAGGTGCCCGCATCTGCGCCGGCACCGGCGCGCCGATTGCGCGGCCCGGGCGACTCGTTCCGGTGCCCCGGCGCACCCGCGCACAGCACGACGGATCAGGAGACCCCCGCATGATCGGCCTCGTTCTGGCAGCCGGCGCCGGCCGCCGGCTGCGCCCGTACACCGACACCCTGCCCAAGGCGCTGGTGCCGGTCGACGGGGAGCGGACCGTCCTGGACCTCACCCTCGGCAACTTCGCGGAGGTCGGGCTGCGCGAGGCCGCGATCGTCGTCGGCTACCGCAAGGAGGCGGTGTACGACCGCAAGGACGCCCTGGAGGGCAAGTACGGCGTCAAGCTCCACCTGGTCGAGAACGACAAGGCCGAGGAGTGGAACAACGCCTACTCCCTGTGGTGCGCCCGCGACCTCTTCGCCGAGGGCCTGCTGCTCGCCAACGGCGACACCGTCCACCCGGCCTCCGTCCAGCGCACCATGCTGGAGGGCAACCGCCGCCTGACCGAGGCCGGCGAGGCCCCCGGCATCCTGCTGGCCCTCGACACGGTGAAGAAGCTCGCCGACGAGGAGATGAAGGTCGTCGTCGACCCGGCCGCCGGCATGCGCCGCATCACCAAGCTGATGGACCCGGTCGAGGCGAGCGGCGAGTACATCGGTGTGACCGTGATCAACCCCTCGGCCGCCGCGGACCTCACCGACGCGCTGCGCGCCACCTACGAGCGCGACCCGCAGCTGTACTACGAGGACGGCTACCAGGAGATGGTCGACCGCGGCCTGCGGATCGACGTGCAGCCGATCGGCGAGGTCTCCTGGGTCGAGGTCGACAACCACGACGACCTGGCGAAGGCGCGGGAGATCGCGTGCCGGTACTGACCCGACTGGTCCCCTCGCCGCTGTTCGTCGAGGTCCGCCCGGGCGCGCTGGACGCGCTCGGCGGGATCCTCGCGGACCAGCGGCTGTCGGCCTCGGGCCGGATCGCGGTGGCGATCAGCAACGGCTCGGGCGCCGCGATGCGCGAGCGCCTGGAGCCGGCCCTGCCCGGTGCCGACTGGTTCAGCGTGGACGACGGCAGCCTGGACAGCGCGGTGCGCTTCGCCGAGGCGATGCGCGGCGGCCACTACGACGCGGTCGTGGGCCTGGGCGGCGGCAAGATCATCGACGCCGCCAAGTACGCCGCGGCCCGGGTCGGCCTGCCGCTGGTCGCGGTGGCCACCAACCTCGCGCACGACGGCATCTGCTCGCCGGTCTCCACGCTCGACAACGACGCCGGCCGGGGCTCCTACGGGGTGCCCAGCCCGATCGGCATCGTCGTCGACCTGGACGTGATCCGCCAGGCCCCGCCGCGCTTCGTGGCGGCCGGCATCGGCGACGTCGTCTCCAACATCTCCGCCTGCGCGGACTGGGAGCTGTCGCACGCGGTCACCGGCGAGCCGGTGGACGGGCTGGCCGTGGCGATGGCCCGTTCGGCGGGCGAGAACCTGCTGCGCCACCCCGGGAACCTGGCGGACCAGGACCTCCTGACGGCGCTCGCGGAAGCCCTGGTACTGTCCGGCATCGCGATGAACATCGCGGGCAGCACCCGGCCCTCGTCGGGCGCCTGCCACGAGATCTCGCATGCCCTGGACGTGCTGTATCCCAAGCGGTCCGCCCAGCACGGCGAACAGGTCGGCCTCGGCGCGGCGTTCGCCAGCTTCCTGCGGGGCGAGCGCGAGCTGACCGGTCTGATCGTGGAGCGCCTGGCGCGCCACGGCCTGCCGGTGACCGCCGCTCAGATCGGCTTCACCGAGGCGGAGTTCACCGAGGCGGTGCACTACGCTCCGAACACCCGGCCGGGCCGCTTCACCATCCTCGAGCACCTCGACCTCTCCCCCTCAGCAATCAGGGACGCGTACGCCGACTATGTCCAAGCCGTCAACAGCTGACCCCTCCACCGCGGGCGCCGAGCGGCCCCCGGTGGACCTGACCCGCCGGCCCTCGATCGAGGAGCTGCGCGCGGTGATCCACCCGGAGGGCATGCTCCAGCGCCGCAGCGCCGAGCACTGGGCCGGGCGCCTGTACATGCGGAGCATCTCGCTGCGGGTCACGCGGGTGCTCTCGACCGTCACGGCGATCACCCCCAACGGCCTCACCTACCTGATGATGGTCACCGGCGTCCTGGCCGGTGCCGCGCTGGTGGTGCCGGGCCTGACCGGCGCCGTCCTGGGCGCCCTGCTGATCCAGCTGTACCTGCTGCTGGACTGCGTGGACGGCGAGGTGGCGCGCTGGCGCCGGCAGACCTCGCTCACCGGGGTCTACCTGGACCGGGTCGGCCACTACATGTCCGAGGCCGCGCTGCTGACCGGCCTCGGCCTGCGCGGCTGCGACCTCTTCCACCGACAGGGCCCGGCCGCGCACTGGGAGTGGGCCTTCCTCGGCACGCTGGCCGCGCTCGGCGCGATCCTGATCAAGTCCGAGACGGACCTGGTGGACGTGGCCCGCGCCCGCAGCGGCCTGACAGCGGTCGAGGACAGCGCCTCGGTGCCGCGCTCCGCGGCCGTGGCCAAGGCCCGCCGCGCGGCCTCGCTCCTGAAGTTCCACCGTCTGGTGGGCGCGGTCGAGGCCTCGCTGTTCATCCTGGCCGCCGGCGTCGCCGACGCCGTCCACGGCGGTCTGTTCTTCACCCGGCTGGCCGTGGTCGTGCTGGCCGCGATCGCCATGCTGCAGACCGTCCTGCACCTGCTGAGCATCGTCCTTTCGAGCAGGCTCCGATGAACACTTCCGCGAACACCTCCACGAACACCTCTATGAACACCTCCGCGAACGCCGCCGCCGGTCCAGGCGCCGACGGCTTCCGCCTCGGCGCCGTGATCATCACGATGGGCAACCGCCCGGCCGAGCTGAACGCCCTGATCGAGTCCGTCCGCGCCCAGGAGGGCCCGGCGGTCGAGCTGGCCGTGGTGGCCAACGGCGCGCCGCTGCCCCCGCTGCCGGAGGGCGTGCGCAGCGTCGAGCTGCCGGAGAACCTCGGCATCCCCGGCGGGCGCAACGTCGGCATCGAGCTGTTCGGCCGGGACGGGCGGGACGTCGACGCCGTCCTGTTCCTGGACGACGACGGCCACCTGCCGCGCACCGACTCCGCCCGCCTCCTGCGCGAGGCCTTCACCGCCGACCCGGAGCTGGGCATCGTCTCGTTCCGGATCGCCGACCCCGACACCGGTGTCACCGCGCGCCGGCACGTGCCCCGGCTGCGCGCGAGCGACCCGCTGCGCTCCTCCCGGGTGACGACCTTCCTGGGCGGCGCGAGCGCCGTGCGCTGCACGGTGTTCGAGCAGGCCGGGCAGCTGCCCGCCGAGTTCTTCTACGCGCACGAGGAGACCGACCTCGCGTGGCGCGCGCTGGACGCCGGCTGGGCCATCGACTACCGGGCGGACGTGGTCCTGCACCACCCGACGACCTCGCCGGCCCGGCACGCCACGTATTTCCACAACGTGGCGCGGAACAGGGTTTGGCTCGCGCGACGGAACCTTCCGGCCCTGTTCGTGCCTCTCTATCTGGGAACCTGGTTCCTGCTGACCCTGGCCCGCCGCCCCTCCCCGGAGGCGCTGAAGGCCTGGTGGGGCGGGTTCCGGGCGGGCTGGCGCGAACCTTGCGGTCCGCGTCGCCCGATGCGATGGCGTACCGTTTGGCGATTGACCAGGCTGGGCCGCCCACCGGTCATCTGATCTCATTTGATCGAATGATCGATCGCTGCGGCCGGTGCCACACACCGGCCGGACTCCCCCGTGATCCCAGTGGATCCCCATCGGCGCAAGGCCGGCGGACCCCCGCCGACCGGCCGCCCCGACCGATCCCGCGTGAAGGACGAATGTGTCGACAGTGAGTGAACCCGTCAGCCTCTCAGCCCCCAGGGGGGCGGACGCGGGCCTGACCCCCAAGCAGCTTGCGGACAAGTACGGCCTGGCCGTGAGCGGCCGGCGGCCCGGCCTCTTCGCCTACACCAAGCAGCTCTGGGCCCGGCGCCACTTCATCTGGGCCTTCGCCACCGCCCGACTGGTGGCGCAGTACACCGATGCCAAGCTCGGCCAGCTGTGGCAGGTCGTGACCCCGCTGCTGAACTGCGCGGTGTTCTACCTGGTCTTCGGCGTGATCCTGAAGAGCAAGGACAACTTCCCGCCGAACACCTACATCGCGTGGCTGTGCATCGGCGTCTTCGTCTTCCAGTTCACCCAGAACGCGGTGCAGTCCGGCACCCGGGCGATCTCCGACAGCCTCGGGCTGATCCGTGCGCTGCACTTCCCGCGCGCCTGCCTGCCGATCGCCTTCACGGTGATCCAGCTGCAGCAGCTGCTGATCTCGATGGTGGTCCTGGTCGCCACCGTCCTGGCGGCCGGCATCACGCCGGGCCGCACCTGGCTGCTGATCATCCCGGCGCTGCTCCTGCAGACGATGTTCAACACCGGCGTCTCCCTGATCTTCGCCCGGATCGGCGCCAAGACCAGTGACATCTCCCAGCTGATCCCGTTCGTGATGCGCGCCTGGATGTTCCTGTCCGGCGTGATGTTCAGCATCCAGGACAAGGTCAGCACCTGGCCCCACTACATCCAGACGATCATGGCCGTCAACCCGGCCTCGGTCTACATGGACCTGCTGCGGCACGCCTTCGCGCCGATCATCTACAACCACCACCAGCCCGCCCACCAGACGATCCCGCCGCACCAGTGGACGTACGGCATCGCCTGGGGCGTGGGGATGTTCATCGTCGGATACGTCTTCTTCTGGAAGGCCGAGGAGGAGTACGGCCGTGGCTGACGCAGACCTGAACAAGAACACCGTCCGGGACACCGACGTCGCCCGCGAGCCCACCGTCGTCGTCGACGACGTGCACATCGTCTACCGCGTGCACGGCGCCGGCTCCGGCAAGGGCAGCGCCACCTCGGCGCTCAGCCGCATCGTCAGCCGCAAGCGCTCGGCCGGAGTGCGCGAGGTGCACGCCGTGCGCGGCATCAGCTTCACCGCCTACAAGGGCGAGGCGGTCGGCCTGATCGGCTCGAACGGCTCCGGCAAGTCGACCATGCTGGCCGCCATCGCGGGCCTGCTGCCGACCGAGAAGGGCGGCATCTACACCAACGGCCAGCCCTCGCTGCTGGGCGTGAACGCGGCCCTGATGAACGAGCTCACCGGTGAGCGCAACGTCGTCCTCGGCTGCCTCGCGATGGGCATGCCGCCGGCCGAGGTCCGGCGCCGCTACCAGGACATCGTCGAGTTCTCGGGCATCAACGAGAAGGGGGACTTCATCTCCCTGCCGATGCGCACGTACTCCTCCGGCATGGGCGCCCGCCTGCGGTTCTCCATCGCCGCGGCGAAGACCCACGACGTGCTGCTGATCGACGAGGCGCTGGCCACCGGCGACCAGGCCTTCCAGCAGCGCAGCAAGAAGCGGATCGAGGAGCTGCGCCAGTCGGCCGGTACGGTCTTCCTGGTCAGCCACGACAACAGCTCGATCCGCGAGGTCTGCGAGCGGACCATCTGGATCGAGCACGGCGAGCTGGTCATGGACGGCCCGACCGACGAGGTCGTCGGCCGCTACGAGCGCGGCGAGCGCCCGTAGCACCCGAGCCGCTCGGGGGGCCGGTTCCGGGAAGTCCCGGGACCGGCCCCCCGCCGTGTGCCCGGCGCCGGTAGTCCGGGTGGCCCGCCCCCGGCGGGGTGAGCGCCCCGTGCGCCGGGCGGGGCGCTCTTCTGCGGCGCGGCCCGTGGTGTCAGGCTGTATGCGCGGGGGGCGTGTGCCGGACGTGACGCCCGTGCTCGGACGCGTGTCCGAGTCGGGCCGGTGATGCCCATCGGTGTAGAACGGGGGAGTGACAGCAGTGTCGGCTTCGGCCCAGCCCAGCAACGAGCCCGTGGAGCAGACCGCGGGGGCGACCCTGGAGAAGGCGAGCGCGGAGAACTTCCCGGTCGCCCCCTTCTTCCTGCCCGCCGCCTGGCGCGGTGACCTGATGGCGGTCTACGGCTTCGCCCGGCTGGTCGACGACGCGGGCGACGGCGACCTCGCCGACCCGGCCGGCGCCGCCCGCCTCCTCGGCGTCGACACCCCCTTCCCGGCGTCCGCCACCACCCCTTCGGCCCAGTGCGGCCCGCCCGCTCCCGACGAGGTCGCCTTCCGGCTCGCCCTGCTCGACGGACTGGACCGCGACCTCGACCGGGTGTTCGAGACGACGCTGCGCCCGGGCGGCGCCGACCGGCCCCGGCACCCGCTGATGCGCGCCCTCGTCCCGGTCGTCGACCGGCACGGACTGACCCCCGAGCCCTTCCGCCGCCTGATCGAGGCCAACCGGGTCGACCAGACCACCGCCCGCTACGCCACCTGGGACGACCTCGTCGGCTACTGCACGCTCTCCGCCGACCCGGTGGGCCGGCTGGTGCTCGCCATCGCCGGCGTCTCCACGCCCGAGCGGGTCGGGCTCTCCGATGCGATCTGCACCGCCCTCCAAGTGGTCGAACACCTCCAGGACGTCGCCGAGGACCTCGCCCGCGGCCGGATCTACCTGCCCGCCGAGGACCTGGAGCGCTTCGGCGTCACCGAGGCCGACCTGGCCGCGCCGAGCGCCGACGGCCCGGTCCGCGAGCTGATCGCCTTCGAGGCCGAGCGGGCCCGCACCCTGCTCGACCGCGGCGCGCCGCTGGTAGGTACGGTTCGGGGGAGGCTTCGACTGCTCCTGGCGGGATTCACCGCAGGTGGTTACGCGGCCCTGGCGGCCGTCGAGGACGCCGGGTACGACGTGCTCGCCCAGCAGGCGAAGCCGGACAAGCGCCGCCTCGCAGCGAAGGCGGCGGCCATCTTCGCGAAGGGAAGGTGAACGCCCGAGTGGCGGCATCACCACTGGCGTCGGCCCAGGTCATGGCGGCCTACCGGTACTGCGAGGCAGTCACCGGACTCCAGGCGCGCAACTTCAGCTACGGCATCCGGCTGCTGCCGGAGCCCAAGCGGCTGGCCATGTCGGCCCTGTACGCCCTGGCCCGCCGGGTGGACGACATCGGCGACGGCGACCTGCCCGCCGACCGCAAGGCCGAGGCATTGCTGCGCACCCGCGAACTGCTGGACGACGTCCGCGCCGGCAAGGTCGCCGAGGACGACACCGACCCGATCAAGGTCGCCCTCGCGGACGCGGCCCGTCGCTTCCCGATCCCGATCGGCGGCTTCGACGAACTGATCGACGGCGTCGAGATGGACCTCAAGGGCGCCGAGTACCAGACGTACGAGGAGCTCAAGGTCTACTGCCGCTGCGTGGCCGGCGCGATCGGCCGGCTGTCGCTCGGCGTGTACGGCTGCGACGACCCCGAGCGCGGGGCGCACTACGCCGACACCCTCGGGCTCGCGCTCCAGCTCACCAACATCCTGCGCGACCTGCGCGAGGACGCCCTGAACGGCCGCACCTACCTGCCCACCGAGGACCTGGTCCGGTTCGGCTGCCAGGAGGGCTTCGCCCAGCCCAGGCCGCCGGCCGGCGCGGACTTCACCGGCCTGGTCGCCTTCGAGGCCGCCCGGGCGCAGGCCGCGTTCGAGGAGGGCCTGCGGCTGCTGCCGATGCTCGACCGCCGCAGCCGGGCCTGCACGGCCGCGATGGCCGGCATCTACCACCGGCTGCTGGGCCGGATCGCGGCCGACCCCGAGTCGGTGCTGCGCGGCCGGGTCTCGCTGCCGGGCTGGGAGAAGGCGTACGTGGCGCTTTCCGGGCTCGCCGGGGGGCGTTCTTGATTCTCGCCGCAGTTCTGTCACGCTGTGTCAGCGGGGAATCACGCATGGGTAGAGCCGCGTTGTCCACGACCGAGCCGACCACGGCAGCCGCCGCCGGGCGGTCCAGCGATCGCGAGGGGGAGGGCCGATGACCGGGCGAGCCGATGCCGCGCGCCCGGCCGCCGTCGTGGTCGGCGGCGGCCTGGCCGGGATCACCGCCGCGCTGCGCCTGGCCGAGGCCGGGCAGCGGGTCACCCTGGTGGAGGGGCGGCCCCGGCTCGGCGGCCTCGCCTTCTCCTTCCGGCGCGGCGAGCTGACCGTCGACAACGGCCAGCACGTCTACCTGCGCTGCTGCACCGCCTACCGCGGCCTGCTCGACCGGCTCGGCGCCACCCGCCTCACCCACCTCCAGGAGCGGCTCGACGTCCCGGTGCTCTCCGTCACCGGCCCGGCCGAGGCGCCCGTGCGCACCCTCGGCCGGCTGCGCCGGGCCGGCCTGCCGGTCCCGCTGCACCTGGCCGGCAGCCTCGCCCGCTACCCGCACCTCGGCCCGGCCGACCGCGCCCGGGTGGTCCGCGGCGCGCTCGCCCTCCAGCGCCTCGACCTGGCGGACCCGGCGCTGGACGGCACCTCCTTCGGCGCGTGGCTGCGCCGCCACGGGCAGAACGAGCGGACCCTCGCCGCCCTGTGGGACCTGGTCGGCGTGGCCACCCTGAACGCCTACGCGGACGACGTGTCGCTGGCCCTCGCGGCCATGGTGTTCAAGACCGGCCTGCTCTCCGACCCGGGCGCCTCCGACATCGGCGTCGCCGCCGTCCCGCTCGGCACCATCCACCACGACCGGGCGCTCGCCGAGCTGGAGCGCGCGGGCGTGACGGTGCTGCTGCGCGCCCGCGCGGCGGAGCTCAAGCCCGGCGCGCAGCAGCACGCCGTACGCCTGGAGGGCGGTGAGCTGCTCACCGCCGAGACCGTCGTCCTGGCCGGCGCCCAGGACAGCGCGGCCGCCCTGCTGCCGCCGGACGCGATCCCCGCACAGGAGCGCCTGGCCGGCTTCGGTACCTCGCCGATCCTCAACGTCCACGTCGTCTACGACCGCAAGGTCCTGCGCCGCCCCTTCTTCGCGGCGCTCGACTCCCCGGTCCAGTGGGTCTTCGACCGCACCGACCACTCCGGACTGGCCGCCACGCCGCTCGGTCGCGAGCACCCCGGCGCCCAGTACCTGGCGCTCTCCCAGTCCGCCGTGCGGGACGAGATCGACCTGCCCGTCGCCGAGCTGCGCGAGCGGTACCTCCCGGAGCTCGCCCGGCTGCTGCCCGCCGCGGCGGGCGCCGAGGTGCTGGACTTCTTCGTCACCCGCGAGCGCACCGCCACGTTCGACCCGGCCCCCGGCACCGCGGCGCTGCGCCCCTCGGCGGGCACCCGCGTGCCCGGCCTGCTGCTGGCCGGTTCGTGGACGGCCACGGGCTGGCCCGCGACGATGGAGGGGGCCGTGCGCAGCGGCCACGCCGCGGCCGACGCGGCGCTCGCCGCCTCAGGGGCCCGCCGCCCGGTGGACCGGGGCGACGGGAGGTGGCCGAGGTGACCAGCGGCCCCGTCGCCGGCGACCCCGCGAGAGCCGGCGCCCGTCCCCCCGGACGCGCCGGGCACCCCGGGCGCGCCGACACCGCAAGCATCCGGCCGGCCCGCGCGGTCCGGCACCACCAGGGAGAGGGAACGCACGTGGAGTCACGCACCGGCACCGCCGCTGGAGGCACGGCGCACGCCGAACCGGTCTCGGTGCCGGAGCTGCTGGCCCGCAGCCGCACGCTCTGCACCCCGCCGCTGCGCGCCGCCGTCGCCCGTTTGGCCGCACCGATGGACACCGTCGCGGCGTACCACTTCGGCTGGATCGACCGGGACGGCACGGCCGTGAAGGGCGACGGCGGCAAGGCCGTGCGCCCGGCGCTGGCCCTGCTGTCCGCCCAGGCGGCGGGTGCGTCCGCCGAGGTGGGGGTGCCCGGCGGGGTCGCCGTTGAACTGGTACACAACTTCTCCCTGCTCCATGATGATCTGATGGACGGTGACGAGACCCGGCGCCACCGGGCGACCGCCTGGACGGTCTTCGGCCCGGCCCAGGCGATCCTGGTCGGCGACGCCCTGGCGACGCTCGGGACGGAGGTGCTGCTCGACGCCGGCGCGGCCGGTCCGGCGAGCGCCGCCGACGCCGCGCGCGCCGTCCGGCTGCTCACCACCGCCACCCGCCGGCTCATCGACGGGCAGGCGATGGACGTCGCCTTCGAGCAGCGCGACAGCGTCACCGTCGCCGAGTGCCTGGAGATGGAGGGCGGCAAGACCGCCGCCCTGCTCGCCGCCGCCTCGGCGATCGGCGCCGTGCTGGCCGGGGCCGACGACGAGGTCTCCGGCTCGCTCCAGCGCTACGGCCACCACCTGGGCCTGGCCTTCCAGGCGGTGGACGACCTGCTCGGCATCTGGGGCGCCACCGAGGTCACCGGCAAGCCGCACTGGGGCGACCTGCGCCAGCGCAAGAAGTCCCTGCCGGTCGCCGCCGCCCTCGCCGAGGGCGGCGCCGCGTCGCGCCGCCTGGCCGAGCAGCTGGCCGACCCCTCGGGCCGCGGGGAGGAGAGCGAGCCCGAGCTCGCCGCCCGGGCCGCGCTGATCGAGCAGGCCGGCGGCCGCGCCTGGACCCAGGAGGAGGCCCGCCGCCAGCACACGACCGCCCTCGCCGCTCTCGACGAGGTGCCCATGTCCGACCCGGTGCGCGAGCACTTCGTCGCACTCGCCGAATTCGTGGTGGTACGAGAGAGGTGACGTTACGTTGACAGCAACCGCGGACGGCCGGCTCGACCCTGAGTACGATCCCGAGCCGGTCGCGGTGGGCGACCGCCCCCCGGCCCTGCTGGGCACCGGACTGTGGCGGCCCGAGGACCCCGCCCCGCCCCCACCGGGCGGGGAAGCGGCCCCGGGTCCGGCCGACGCCCGGGACGCGCTGGCCCGGGCCACCGCCCACCTGCTCTCGCTGCAGAGTCCGGACGGCTGGTGGAAGGGCGATCTGGAGACCAACGTCACCATGGACGCCGAGGACTTACTGCTCCGGCAGTTCCTCGGGATCCGCACCGAGGAACAGACCGCGGCCACGGCCGACTGGATCCGCTCCCAGCAGGGGGAGGACGGCACCTGGGCCACCTTCCACGGCGGGCCGCCCGAACTGTCCACGACCGTCGAGGCGTACGTCGCCCTCAAACTCGCCGGCGACGACCCGGACGCGCCGCACATGCTCGCCGCCGCGCGCTACGTCCGCTCCGCCGGGGGCATCGCCGCCGCCCGGGTCTTCACCCGGATCTGGCTCGCGCTCTTCGGCTGGTGGCCCTGGGAGCGGTTGCCCGAGATGCCGCCCGAGATCATCTTCCTGCCCCGCTGGCTGCCGCTGAACATCTACGCCTTCGGCTGCTGGGCCCGCCAGACCATCGTCCCGCTGACCGTCGTCTCGGCCCACCGCCCGGTCCGCCCGGCGCCCTTCGCGCTCACCGAGCTGCACACCGACCCCGGTGACCCCTTCCCCGAGCGGCCGCTCGCCCCCGCCACCAGCTGGGACGGCCTCTTCGAGCGCCTCGACAAGGTCCTGCACGCCTACCACCACCGCGCGTTGCGCCCGCTGCGCAAGCACGCCATCGCCCAGGCCTGCCGCTGGATCGTCGAGCGGCAGGAGGCCGACGGCTGCTGGGGCGGCATCCAGCCGCCCGCCGTCTACTCGTTGATCGCCCTGCACTTGGAGGGCTACGAGCTGGAGCACCCGGTGATGCAGGCCGGGCTCACCGCCTTCGACCGCTTCACCGTGCACACCGAGGACGGCATGCGCTGGCTGGAGGCCTGCCAGTCCCCGGTCTGGGACACCTGCCTGGCCACCATCGCCCTGGTCGACGCCGGACTGCCGGCCGACCACCCGGCGCTGGTGAGCGCCGTCGACTGGATGCTCGGCGAGGAGATCCGCAAGCGCGGCGACTGGAGCGTGCGGCGGCCCTCGCTGGAGGCGGGCGGCTGGGCGTTCGAGTTCGAGAACGACACCTACCCCGACATCGACGACACCGCCGAGGTGGTGCTCGCGCTGCGCCGGGTCGCCCACCCCGATCCGGCGAAGGTCGACGGGGCGGTGGACCGGGGAGTGCGCTGGAACCTCGGCATGCAGTCCAAGAACGGCGCCTGGGGCGCCTTCGACGTCGACAACACCAGCACGCTGCCGAACAAGCTGCCGTTCTGCGACTTCGGCGAGGTCGTCGACCCGCCGTCCGCCGACGTCACCGCGCACGTCGTCGAGATGCTCGCCGAGGTCGGGCAGGCGCGGGACCCGCGTACCCGGCGCGGCGTGGAGTGGCTGCTGCGCAACCAGGAGGCCGACGGCTCCTGGTTCGGCCGCTGGGGCACCAACTACATCTACGGCACCGGCTCGGTGCTGCCCGCCCTCGTCGCGGCCGGCGTGCCGGACGAGCACCCGGCGATCCGCCAGGCCGTCCGCTGGCTGGAGGACCGCCAGAACGCCGACGGCGGCTGGGGCGAGGACATGCGCTCCTACGACGACCCGGCGCGCTGGGCCGGGCGCGGCGACTCGACCGCCTCGCAGACCGCGTGGGCGCTGATGGCGCTGCTCGCGGCCGGCGAGGGACCCGAGCGCCGGGCCAACCCGGCGGTGGAGCGCGGGGTCGACTGGCTGGTGCGCACCCAGCTGCCCGAAGGCACGTGGGACGAGCCGCAGTTCACCGGGACCGGCTTCCCGTGGGACTTCTCCATCAACTACCACCTGTACCGGCTGGTCTTCCCCGTCACCGCCCTCGGCCGCTACCTGGGCGGCGGTCCGGCGGTCCTGCGGGAGGGCGCCGGCCCGGTGATCGGGGCGTCCCGGTGACCACCCCGCCCCTGCTGGTGCTCTGCGCGCTCGGCCCCGAGGTCTGGGCCCTGCGCGGCGGGGACTGGCGCGGATCGGCGGGCGGGCCGCCGGTGCTGCTGCGCACCGGGGTGGGCCGGCGGCGGGCCGGCCACGCGGTGCGCCGGGTGCTCGGCTCCGCCCCGGGCGGCTACGGCGCGGTCGTGGTGGCCGGGTTCGGCGCGGCCGTCGGCCCCGGGATCGCCCCGGGGGACGTCGTCGTCGCCGACGGCGTGCGCAACGCGGAGGGCAACCTGTTCGCCGTCCGCTCGGCCGCCGACCTCGCCCGGGCGCTCAAGGAGCGGGGGCTGGCCGTGCACACCGGGGTGCACCACACCGCCGACCACGTCGTCCGCGGCCTCGAACGGCGGGCCCTGTACCTCCAGGGCGCGCTCGCCGTCGACATGGAGGCCGCCGCCGTCCTCGCCGCGCTGCACGAGCTGCGGCCCGCGCTGCCCGCGGCCGTCCTGCGGGTGGTCGTGGACACCCCCGAGCGGGAGCTGCTGCGGCCCGGGACGCTCCCCGCTGGGGTGCGCGCCTGGCGGACCCTCCGCGCGACCGTTCCCGCCCTCGTCGACTGGTACCGGCAGGACCTCCCGGACCGCAGGGAACCGCACCACCCCACATCCTCGACGCTCCCCCAGGAGGCGAGCTAGCCATGGCCATGCCGTTGCGCCAGACCGTGCGGGTCGGCACCTACCTCATGCAGCAGAAGCTGCTCAAACGGCGGGACAAGTTCCCCCTGATCGTCGAGCTGGAACCGCTGTTCGCGTGCAACCTCGCGTGCGAGGGCTGCGGCAAGATCCAGCACCCGGCGGGCGTGCTGAAGCAGCGGATGCCGGTCGCCCAGGCGGTCGGCGCGGTGCTGGAGTCCGGCGCGCCGATGGTCTCGATCGCCGGCGGCGAACCGCTGATGCACCCGCAGATCGACGAGATCGTCCGGCAGCTGGTGGAACGCCGCAAGTACGTGTTCCTGTGCACCAACGCGCTGCTGCTGCGCAAGAAGATCGACAAGTTCCGGCCCTCGCCCTACTTCACCTTCGCCGTGCACATCGACGGCATGCGCGAGCGGCACGACGAGTCGGTGGCCAAGGAGGGCACCTTCGACGAGGCGGTGGCGGCCATCAAGGAGGCCAAGCGGCGCGGCTTCCGGGTCACCACCAACAGCACCTTCTTCAACACCGACACCCCGCAGACCGTCATCGAGGTGCTGGACTACCTCAACGACGAGCTCAAGGTCGACGAGATGATGATCTCCCCGGCCTACGCCTACGAGAAGGCCCCCGACCAGGAGCACTTCCTCGGCGTCACCCAGACCCGCGAGCTGTTCCGCAAGGCCTTCGCCGGCGGCAACCGGCAGCGCTGGCGCCTCAACCACAGTCCGCTCTTCCTGGACTTCCTGGAGGGCAAGAAGGACTTCGAGTGCACGCCGTGGGGCATCCCCAACTACTCGCTCTTCGGCTGGCAGCGGCCCTGCTACCTGATGGCCGACGGGTACGTGCCCACCTACCGCGAGCTGGTCGAGAAGACCGACTGGAGCAAGTACGGCCGCGGCAAGGACCCGCGCTGCGAGAACTGCATGGCCCACTGCGGCTACGAGCCGACGGCGGTGCTCGCCACCATGGGCTCGCTCAAGGAATCGCTGCGCGCGATCACCGAGACCGTCAGCGCCAACCGCGGCCGCTGACCGGGGCCGCTCCGGCGGACCCGGTCGCTCCAGACCGGCCCGGGC
Organism: Kitasatospora sp. NPDC059408; assembly: GCF_042751525.1. NCBI lineage: Bacteria > Bacillati > Actinomycetota > Actinomycetes > Kitasatosporales > Streptomycetaceae > Kitasatospora > Kitasatospora sp. NPDC059408. The sequence continues at coordinate 60,331 of NZ_JBHYWI010000001.1, read as the reverse complement.
GCCGTGCCCGGGCCGGCCCCGCCCCTCGGGGGCGAAGGCACCACCGCACCACTCGAGTCGTGAGGTGTACCCATGTCACTGCTCTCCAGCGTCACGTCCCCGGCCGACCTGCGAAAGCTCCCCGCCGCCGAACTGCCGCTGCTCGCCGACGAGATCCGCGACTTCCTGATCGACGCCGTCACCCGGACCGGCGGGCACCTCGGCCCGAATCTCGGCGTGGTGGAGCTGACCATCGCCCTGCACCGGGTCTTCGACTCCCCGTACGACCGGATCGTCTTCGACACCGGACACCAGAGCTACGTCCACAAGCTCCTCACCGGGCGCCAGGACTTCAGCCGGCTGCGGATGAAGGGCGGCCTGTCCGGCTACCCGTCGCGCGCCGAGTCCGAGCACGACCTCGTCGAGAACTCGCACGCCTCCACCGCCCTCTCCTACGCCGACGGCCTCGCCAAGGCCGCCCAGCTGCTCGGCCAGCACGACCGGCACACCGTCGCCGTCATCGGCGACGGCGCGCTCACCGGCGGGCTCGCCTGGGAGGCGCTCAACAACATCGCCGACGCGAAGGACCGGCCGCTCGTCATCGTCGTCAACGACAACGAGCGCTCCTACGCGAAGACGATCGGCGGCCTCGCCCACCACCTCGCCACCCTGCGCACCACCCAGGGCTACGAGCGCTTCCTCGCCCTCGGCAAGGGCGCGCTGCAACGCACCCCGCTGGTCGGCCAGCCGATCTTCGACGCGCTGCACGGCGCCAAGAAGGGCTTCAAGGACGCCTTCGCCCCGCAGGGCATGTTCGAGGACCTCGGGCTCAAGTACCTCGGCCCGATCGACGGCCACGACCTCGGCGCCGTCGAACAGGCGCTGCGCCAGGCCCGGGGCTTCGGCGGCCCGGTCATCGTGCACTGCCTGACCGTCAAGGGGCGCGGCTACCGGCCCGCCGAACAGGACGAGGCCGACCGCTTCCATGCCGTCAACCCGATCGACCCCTACACCTGCCTGCCGATCTCGCCCAGCGGCGGCGTCTCGTGGACCTCGGTGTTCGGCGAGGAGATGGTCGCGCTCGGCGCCGAGCGGCCCGACGTCGTGGCGATCACCGCGGCGATGCTCCAGCCGGTCGGGCTGGAACGGTTCGCCAAGGCCCACCCCGAACGCACCTTCGACGTCGGCATCGCCGAGCAGCACGCCGTCACCAGCGCCGCCGGGCTCGCCACCGGCGGGCTGCACCCCGTCGTCGCCGTCTACGCGACCTTCCTCAACCGCGCCTTCGACCAGGTCCTGATGGACGTCGCCCTGCACCGGCTCGGCGTCACCTTCGTCCTCGACCGCTCCGGGGTGACCGGGCCCGACGGCGCCTCGCACAACGGCATGTGGGACATGTCGATCCTCCAGGTCGTGCCGGGCCTGCGGCTCGCCGCCCCGCGCGACGCCGACCAGCTGCGCGCCCAGCTGCGCGAGGCCGTCGACGTCGCCGACGCCCCCACCGTCGTGCGCTTCCCCAAGGCGACCATCGGGCCCGCCGTCCCGGCCGTCGAACGCGTCGGCGGCGTGGACGTGCTGCTGCGCACCGGCGACCTGCCCGAGATCCTCCTGGTCGCCGTCGGCACCACCGCGCCGGCCTGCCTGGACGCCGCCCGGCTGCTGATCGCCGAGGGCTTCGCCGCGACCGTCGTCGACCCGCGGTGGGTCAAGCCCGTCGACCCGGCGCTGCCCGTACTCGCCGCCGCCCACCGGCTCGTGGTCACCGTCGAGGACAACGGGCGCACCGGGGGCGTGGGCGCCGCCGTCGCCCAGGCGCTGCGCGACGCCGACGTCGACGTCCCGGTGCGGGTGCTCGGCCTGCCCCAGGAGTTCCTCGGCCACGCCGCCCGCGGCGAGGTCCTGGAGGAGGCCGGGCTGACCGGCACCGGGGTCGCGGCCCAGACCGCCGTCTTCGCCAAGAACCTGCTACCGACCAGAGGAGCGAACCCGCGCCATGCCGGCTGACCCCGACCGCACCGCCTTCGACCTCGCCGCCCTGATCGCCGAGCGCGGCGGCGAGCGGTACGAGCTGCACGGCCGCTACCTCAACCCGCAGCTGCCGCGGATGCTCCACACCATCGGCTTCGACAAGTACTACGAGCGCGCGCAGGGCCCGTACTTCTACGACGCCGAGGGCAACGAGTACCTCGACATGCTGGCCGGCTTCGGCATCTTCGCCCTCGGGCGCCACCACCCCGTGGTGCGCTCGGCGGTCCAGCAGGTCATGGACCTCGACCTGCCCGACCTCGTGCGCTTCGACTGCTCGCCGCTGCCCGGGCTGCTGGCCGAGCGGCTGCTCTCGTACGCGCCGGGGCTGGACCGGGTGTTCTTCGGCAACAGCGGCACCGAGGCGGTCGAGACCGCGCTCAAGTTCGCCCGCTACGCCACCGGCCGCAAGCGGATCCTCTACGCCGACCACGCCTTCCACGGGCTGACCGTCGGCTCGCTCTCCGTCAACGGGGAGAACGGCTTCCGCAAGGGCTTCGACCCGCTGCTGCCCGACACCGCCATCCCGCTCGGCGACCTCGGCGCGCTGGCCAAGGAGCTGAAGCGCGGCGACGTCGCGGCGCTGATCGTCGAGCCCATCCAGGGCAAGGGCGTCCTCGCGCCGCCGCCCGGCTGGCTGCGGGCGGCCCAGGACCTGCTGCACGAGCACAAGGCGCTGCTGATCTGCGACGAGGTGCAGACCGGGATCGGCCGCACCGGGGAGTTCTTCGCCTACCAGTACGAGGAGGGCGTGCTGCCCGACCTGGTCTGCGCGGCCAAGGCGCTCTCCGGCGGGTACGTGCCGGTCGGGGCGACGCTCGGCAAGGGCTGGATCTTCGAGAAGGTGTACTCCTCGATGGACCGCGTGCTCGTCCACTCGGCCAGCTTCGGCTCCAACGCCCAGGCGATGGCGGCCGGGCTCGCGACCCTGGAGGTCATGCGCGACGAGAAGGTGGTCGAGAACGCCCGGCAGGTCGGCGACCACTTCCGGGAGCGGCTCGCCGCGCTCGTCGACAGGTACGAGCTGCTGGCCGAGGTGCGCGGCAAGGGGCTGATGATCGGCATCGAGTTCGGCCGGCCCAGGTCGCTCAAGCTGCGCACCGGGTGGACCGCGCTCCAGGCGGCCCGCAAGGGGCTGTTCGCCCAGATGGTGGTCGTGCCGCTGCTCCAGCGCCACCGGATCCTGACCCAGGTGTCCGGGGACCACCTGGAGGTGATCAAGCTGATCCCGCCGCTGATCATCACCGAGCGGGACGTCGACCGGTTCGTCACGGCGTTCACCGACGTCATGGACGACGCGCACCGGGGGAGCGGGCTGATGTGGGACTTCGGGCGGACGCTGGTGAAGCAGGCGGTCGGCAACCGCTGACGGCCGTTGCCGGACGGAGCGGGAAGTCGGTCGGGCCGACTTCCCGCTCCGGGGGAGACACCGCGTCAGAGCTCGGTCCGGCGGCGCCGGATGACCACGACGAGATCGACGGCGGCGAACAGGGTGAGCAGGCCCATCACGACCGCGAAGCCGGTGAGGGTGCCGCTGCTCGGAGCCCCGTACGACGGGGAGTTGGCCGCCCAGACCGCGAAGGCCACCGTCGCGATCGCGAACAGCGGGGTGAAGGTGAGCGACAGCAGGTAGCGGAGCTTGAGGTCGCTGCGGGCGGTCGAGGGCTCGGTGCCGCTGCGCCAGCGCCGCGGGGTCGTGGTGCGCATGCCCGTTCACCTCCCGGCCGCACGGGTGCGGGCTACGATTCCAGCGTACGTCCGAGGGACGGGCCGGGGAGGGGCGATGACGGGATCGGGCGGGGTGCGACCGGGGGCCGGCGGCGGCGATCAGGGGGGCGCGGGCCACGCCTGGGACGGGCCGGAGGGGGACGCCGAGGGCTACGCGGGACTGCGGATCGAGCGGGCGCGGGAGCTGGCCCGGCGGCACGGGTGGGCCTCGGTCCGGGTGCTGGAGCCGGACGCGATGATCACCATGGAGTACCGGGAGGGGCGGCTCAACCTCGCGGTGCGCGACGGCGTGGTGGAGCGTAGCTGGGAGGGGTGAGGCGCTGTACCGGGCCGTTGACCCGGCCGTCGCTCAGCGGCCCGGGACGTCCCGGCGGCTCCGGCTCCGGCTCCGGTTTCGGCGCCTGCGGCTGGTGATCCACTCCTCGGCCGCGGTGACGAGCGGCTCCAGCAGCGGCAGCGAGAGCAGCACCAGCAGTCCGGCGGCCCAGCCGGCCAGGACGTCGGTGACCCAGTGGGTGCCCAGGTAGACGGTGGTCAGGCCGATCGAGCAGGCGGTGGCGGCGGCGATCAGCGCGCCGGTGCGGCGCCAGCGGACGGCGAGGTAGGCCAGCACGCCCCAGGTGACGACCGCGTTGGCGGTGTGGCCGGACGGGAAGATCGTGCCGCCGGAGAAGAGCTCGGGGGAGCCGACGTACTGGGCGTAGTGCGGGCCGAGTCGGCCGGTGACGATCTTGACGGCGCCGACGGTGACGTTGAGCAGCAGCAGGGCGACGCCCATCACCAGGAGCGGGCGCAGCCGGCCGAGCCGGTGGGCGCGCCAGGCGAGCCAGGCGAAGGCGGCGATCGCGGAGGGGCCGCGCTGGCCGGCCACCACCCAGGTGCCGAGCAGCGGCTCCAGGCCGGGCCAGCGCTCGTAGGGGCGCAGCAGGCGGACCGACCAGTCGAGGTCGACGAGGGCGGTGTTGAGGAGTACACCGGCGAGTACCAGCAGGTAGCAGGCGCAGGTGGCGAGGAGCAGGAGCGCGCGGCGGCGGCTCATCGGGGGCCAGCCGGGCTCGGCGGCGGCCGGGCCGAGCGGCGCGCGGCCGTCCGGGGCCGGGCGCACGGGCCGGTCCGGGGCCGGCCGGCCGGGGCGGCGGGAGGTGTTCTCCGGGCCCTGCTTCGGGAATTGCCGGGAGGCACTCGGGGCTTGCACGGGGGTGACCCTACCCATCCGTCCGGTGCCATTTCGGGGGTAATTGTCATTTCCCCGGGAAATCGACAATCCGGTCGGCAGGGGATGGTCCGGGGAGTGATTTCGGCTAATCCCCGATCGAAAGTCCGTGTGGTGTTCGAATCATCCTTCAAAAGGCTCGGTAAAAAGAACGGGGCGGCCGGCCGGTCCGCCCGGCCGCCCGCCCCATGGTCACCCTGTGTAGGTTCCGTGCCCAGCAGAGGGGTCAGTCGAGGGGGCCGCCCGCGACGTAGATCACCTGACCGGAGACGAAGCCGGCGCCCTCGCTCGCGAGGAAGGAGATGGTGTGGGCCACATCCTCAGGCAGACCGACCCGCTGGACCGGGATCTGAGAGGCTGCGGCCCGCTTGAAGTCTTCGAAGTCCATGCCGACCCGGGCCGCGGTGGCCGCGGTCATGTCCGTCGCGATGAAGCCCGGGGCCACGGCGTTGGCGGTGACGCCGAACTTGCCGAGCTCGATGGCCAAAGTCTTGGTGAAGCCCTGCAGGCCCGCTTTGGCGGCCGAGTAGTTGGCCTGGCCGCGGTTGCCCTGGGCGGACGAGGAGGACAGGTTGACGATGCGGCCGAAACCCGCGTCCACCATGTGCTTCTGCACCGCGCGGGTCATCAGGAAGGCGCCGCGCAGGTGGACGTTCATGACCGTGTCCCAGTCGGACTCGGACATCTTGAAGAGCAGGTTGTCGCGGAGCACTCCGGCGTTGTTGACCAGGACGACGGGGGCGCCGAGCTCGGCCACCACGCGGTCCACGGCGGCCTGGACCTGCCCGGCGTCCGAGACGTCGGCGCCGACCGCGAGGGCCCGGCCGCCCGCGGCGGTGATCCGGTCGACGGTGTCCTTGCCGGCCGCCTCGTCCAGGTCGAGGACGGCGACCGCGTAGCCGTCGGCGGCCAGTCGGAGGGCGGTGGCGGCGCCCAGGCCGCGTCCGGCGCCGGTGACGACGGCGACCCGGGGGGTGCTCTGCTCGGTCATGCTCGCTCTCGTCTCTCTCAGGATTTTCCCAGGGAAGGGCGTCCCCGGGTGACGCTGGCCACACCCTACCGGCGAGTAGGAAGGGCGGCCAGAGCGGAGACGCGCAGGTGACGGTGGGTAAGGACCGACCGGTCGGCTTTCTGCTGAGAACGGGTTACCGAGAAGGCGTGGCGGCGCGTAAATATGCCAATGTTGCCGAACCTGCGTCTACTATCCGCCCCTGCCTGCCAGCGAGGGCCAGCCGTTTGTATAGTGTCCGCCAGCAGCCACCGGCTGCACGGCTGGAGCGCCCTCCCTCATAGCGGGACGCCCACTCGCCGTTACTGCCCCACCCGGGTGTCCCACACACACCGGGTGTGACATCGGGACGGATACATGGTGCTGGGGGAGATCCCGACGACCCGCGTGTCTGCGCGACTGCAGCAGTCGCCCGGACACCTCATCCGCGTTGCACAGCAGGTCCACACGCGACTGTGGTCCGAACACGTCGGAGCCGATCTCACGGCTCCGCAGTTCGCCGTCCTGCTGGTCCTCGCGCTGGAACCGGGCGCGGACCAGAGGACGGTCGGCGAGCGTGCCTCGCTCGACAAGGCCACGATGGCGGAGATGGTCGCGCGGCTGGTCCGCCGCGGCTTGGTGCTGAGAAGGCGCGACCCGGCCGACGGCCGGCGCAAACTCCTCGCTCTGTCGCAGAGCGGGGCCCAGGCGGTGCGCGAGGCCACCGGAGGCGTGGTCCGCGTGCAGCGCACCCTGTTCGAGCCGCTCGGCGCGGACGAGCAGGTCGAGATCGTCCGGGTGATGGCCAAGATAGCCAGGCTGGAGCCCGCGGCGGTCGTGTACAGCGACGCGCGGCCGATACTGGACGCCCAGCGGGCGATCGGTTACCTGATCAGGGTGAGCCAGCAGGTGCACACCAAGCTCTGGTCGGAGCACGTCGGTGCGGAGCTCACCGCTCCGCAGTACGCGGTGCTCGACGCGCTGGAGCTGGAACCGGGCGCGGACCAGCGCACGGTCGGCGAGCTGGCCTCGCTGGACAAGGCCACGATGGCCGAGATGGTGAGCCGTCTCGTGCGCCGCGGTCTGGTGCAGCGCCGCCGCGACCCCTCGGACGGGCGGCGCAACCTGCTCTCGCTCTCGCCGGCGGGACAGGACCTGCTGCACCGCTCGGCGGCCGGCGTCGCCAAGGTCCAGCAGCTGCTGCTGGCGCCGCTGGACGAGCACGAGCACGCTCCGGCGCTCGCGCTGATCGGCAAGGCCGCCAGGCTCTAGCCTCCGCCCTTTTGAGCTCCAGCCAAAACGATTCGCCAACGTACGGACGATCCCGGGTCAGGGGTCGGGTCGGACGGGGGTGGGTCGGGGAGGGTTTCGGGCTCGTGTCGTAGTGATCGTGTGCTTGTGTGCTCACATATTTGCGGCACGAGTCCCTTCCGGGCATGCCGAAGACCGCCCACTCCTCAACGGGGTGGGCGGTCTTTCGATATGACCGCTGCTCCGGTGGCTACGGGTTCCCGGTCAGGGACGCCTGGCTACGGGTGCCCGGCGTCCCGGCCTCGGGGCCTCGCGGCCGGGCGGGGCTCAGTTCCAGTCGAAGCCCTGCGGGTCCGGGCCGATGCGCTCGCCGGTGGCGACGCCGGCGATCGCGGCGAGGTCCTCCGCGTCCAGCTCGAAGCCGGCCACGTCCAGGTTCTCCCGGATGCGGGAGGGGGTGACCGACTTCGGGATCGCGATGATGCCGCTCTGCAGGTGCCAGCGGAGCACGACCTGGGCGACCGTGCGGCCGTGCTTCTCGGCGATCTTCACCAGCGCCGGCTCGGCGAGCAGGTCCTTGCCCTGGCCCAGCGGGCTCCACGCCTCCGTGGCGATGCCGTGCTCGGCGTGGAAGGCGCGCAGCTCCGTCTGCGGGAAGTACGGGTGCAGCTCGACCTGGTTGAGCGCCGGGACGACCGAGGCCTCGTCGACCAGGCGGGTCAGCTGCTCGGGGCCGAAGTTCGAGACGCCGATGGAGCGGGCCCGGCCGTCGGCCTTGAGCTGCTCCAGCGCCTTCCAGACGTTCGGGTAGGTGCCGTGCATCGGGCGCGGCCAGTGGATCAGGTAGAGGTCGACGTACTCCAGGCCGAGCTTGGCCAGCGAGGCGTCGAACTCGCGCAGGACCGCGTCCCGGCCCTGCGCGCCGGACCAGTCGCGGGTGCCGGAGTTCCACAGCTTCGTGGTGATGTAGAGGTCCTCGCGGGCCACGCCGCCGGCCAGCGCCTCGGTGACGGCCTGGCCGGTGCCCGTCTCGTTCTCGTAGATCGCCGCGGTGTCGATCGAGCGGTAGCCCGCCTCGATGGCGGCGCGGACGGCCGGGGTGGCCTCCGCGTCCGGGACCTGCCACACGCCGAAGCCGAGCTGCGGGATCCGCGTGCCGTCGTTCAGGGTCACGGTGGGGATGTTGCTCACGGGAAGGGGTGCCCTCCTGGTCGACCATGGGTTCCAGTGGGGCAACCGGAACTCATGGAGTGTTTGTTCCCGCCGTTCGGGTGAACCTTCCGGGGCCGCGGGCCGTCCGGGCGGGGAACCGCGGGGGCGGGCCCGGAAAACCTGTTGCGCGGATCACACCGGGGTTGGCAGGCTCGCGGCCATGACCTCCTGAGACACGGGCCCTTCGTGCCCTCCCCAGTCAGCCCCGGCCGCTGCCGGGCGTTTTCGTCGCCGTGGCCCGCGCCGCCCGTGGCGCGGCGCCTCGAACCATCCCGAAGCCTCCCGGACCGTGCGCACCGCGGACTGCTCGCCGCAGGCCGCGTGCCGCCGAGCCGGCGTGCCGCCGTTTCGCGTGCCGCCGCTCCGCGCGCCGACCGGGCCACCCCAGGACCGTCCCCCGAACCACCGGCATCGGAGTGTCATGCCGCTCGCACCCCTCCCCCTGGCCGATCCCGGCCGCCCCGACCTCTCCTCACCCCTCGCCTTCCTGCGCTGGCTCCAGCGCGCCCAGCGGCGCGGGCAGGTGCTCTCCACCTGCTGGGCGCTGCTGGAGATGGGCGGTCAGGCCGCCCTGCCCGTACCGCTCGGGCACGGCGTCCAGGCCGCCGTGGACGGCGACGCGGGCGGGATCTGGCGGGCCGGCGCCCTCGTGGTGCTGCTCGCCGCCGTCGCCTCGCTCGGCACCGTCCTGCTGCACCGCCAGGCGGTCTGGAACTGGATCCACGCCGCCACCCACGTACGGCAGTTGGTCGCCCGGCAGGCCTCGCACCTCGGCGCCGGGCTGTCCCGGCGGATCGCCACCGGCGAGGTCGTCGCGGTCGGCAGCGGGGACGTCGAGCGGATCGGCTGGTACGTCGAGCTCGTCGCCCGCGTCCGGGCCGCGGTGATCGTCTGGCTGGCGGTCAGCGCGGTCGTGCTGGTGACCGAGCCGGTGCTCGGCCTCGGCGTGCTGCTCGGCGTGCCGGTGCTCGCGGCCTCCGTCTGGCCGCTGATCGGGCCGTTCGAGCGGCGCTACGAGAAGCAGCGCGCGCTCGGCGGCAAGGCCACCGAACTGGCCGCCGACACCGTCGCCGGGCTGCGGGTGCTGCGCGGCATCGGCGGTGAGGAGCTGTTCCTGGAGCGCTACCGCGCGGCCTCCCAGAAGGTCCGCGCCGCGGCCGTCCGCTCGGCCCGGCTGTGGTCCCTGATGCAGGCCCAACAGGTGCTGCTGCCGGGCCTGTTCGTCGTCGGGGTCACCTGGTACGGGGCCCGGCTGGCGGCCTCCGGGGAACTCGCCGTCGGCACCCTGATCGCCGTGTACGGCGCGACCGCCTTCCTGGCGGCGCCGCTGCGGATCCTCGGCGAGGCCGCGCACGCCTGGAGCGTCGCCCGGGTCTCCGCGGGCCGGGCCGTCCGGGTGCTCTCGCTGCGCCGGACCAGCGGCGCGGCCGAGGCCGCGCTCACCCGGCCGGGCACCTGCGACCTGCACGATCCGGTGACGGGGCTGACCGCGCGGGCCGGCGAGCTGACCGCCGTGGTCTGCGGCGATCCGGACTTCGCCGGGGCGCTCGCCGAGCGGCTCGGCGGGCACGTCCCGACGGCCGAGGAGGAACGGCAGCCCTCCGCCCGGCTCGGCGGGACGGAGCTGGACGCGGTGCCGCTGGCCGAGGCGAGAGCCGCGGTGCTGGTCCACGACAAGGAGCCGGTACTGCTCTCCGGCACACTGGCCGGGCTGTTCGACATCCCGTCCTCGGGCCGGGTCCCGGTCGCCGAGGCGCTCGCGGCCGCCCGCTCCGACGACGTGCTGGAGGCCCTGGTGGAGGGCTCGCCGGAGTGCGGGGGAGACCCGATGCGCGCCCGGATCACCGAGCGCGGCCGGTCGCTGTCCGGCGGCCAGCGCCAGCGCCTCGCACTGGCCCGCGCGCTGCTGGCCGACCCGCCGGTGCTCGTCCTGGACGAGCCCACCAGCGCGGTCGACGCCCACACCGAGTCGCGGATCGCCACCGGGCTGCGCGACGTCCGGGCCGGGCGCACCACCGTGGTGTTCGCGACCAGCCCGCTGCTGCTCGATCAGGCGGACCGGGTGGTGCTGGTCCGCGACGGCCGGGCGGTCGTGGCCGGGCGGCACCGCGAGCTGATGCGGACCGAGCCCGCGTACCGGTCGGTGGTCACCCGTGACGAGGAGGCCGCGCCCGGGGCTCCTGCCCGGGGCGAGGCCGTTGCGGGGAAGACCGTTGCGGGGGCGGCCGCCCGGGGCGGGGAGACCGTGCCCGGGGCGGAGGCGGCTTCCGTGGGGGCCGGGGAGGGGGCCGCGTGAGCACGTCCGTCAACCGTCCTGCGAACAACCGTGCTGCGAACAACTGTCCTGCGAAGCCGGCGAGGAGTACGTCATGAAGCCCCCTCTGCATCAGGAGCAGGGGCCGGCCGCCACCCTGCCGGTCGGCTCGCCGGCCGCCGTGCGCGCGTACCTGCGGCTGCTCGCGCGGCGCCACCGCACGGCCTTCTCCGGGGTGGTGGCGCTGCACTCGGTGGCCACGCTCGCCGGGCTGGTCGGGCCGTGGGTGCTCGGCGGGCTGGTCGAGTCGCTGGCCCCGGACGGCGCGCGGGCCTCCCTCGGGGTGGCCGTCGGCTGGTACCTGCTGGCGCTGGTGGTGCAGTCCGCATTCACCGGCTGGTCCCGGATGCGCGGCGCGATCCTCGGCGAGCGGGTCCTCGCCGACCTGCGCGAGGACTTCCTGGTCCGCTCGGTCGCGCTGCCCACCGGAGTCCTGGAGCGGGCCGGCACCGGCGACCTCGTCTCCCGGGGCACCACGGACATCGACCGGCTGGACAAGTCCGTGCGCGAGGCGGTGCCCGAACTCGCGGTCGCCGTCGTGTCGTTGCTGCTCGTCCTCGGCGCGCTGCTGGTCACCTCGCCGCTGCTCGCGCTCACCTCCCTGGTCGGGCTGCCGTTGCTGCTGGCCAGCTCGCGCTGGTACTTCCGGCGCGCGCCGCAGTCCTACCGCAACGAGTCGGCCGGGTACGCCGCGGTGAACACCGTGCTCGCCGAGACGGTGGACGCCGGGCGGACGGTCGAGGCGCTGCGCCTGGGCGACCAGCGGGTCCGCCTGACCGACCGCAAGCTGCGCGAGTGGCTGGCCTGGGAGCGGTACACGCTGTGGCTGCGCTCGGTGTGGTTCCCGACCGTCGACGCGGTCTACGCCTCGGCGGTGCTGGCCACGCTGGTGCTCGGCGGACTGTTCACCCTCCGCGGCTGGATCACCGTCGGCCAGCTGACCACCGGGGTGCTGTACGCCCAGATGCTCACCGGCCCGGTCGACCTGATCCTGCGCTGGTACGACGAGCTGCAGATCGGGCAGGCCTCGCTGGCCCGGCTGGTCGGCGTCCGCGAGGTGCCGGAGCACGAGGGCGACGAGGGCGCGCGCCCGGACGGCCGCCGGGTCGAGGCCACGGACGTGCGGTTCGGCTACCGCGAGGGCGCGGACGTCCTGCACGGGATCAGCCTGGACGTCGCCCCGGGCAGCCGGGTGGCGCTGGTCGGGCCGTCCGGGGCGGGCAAGTCCACCCTCGGGCGGCTGCTGGCCGGGATCTACGCGCCCGGCCGGGGCAGCGTCACGCTCGGCGGCGCGGCGCTCGCGCGGATGCCGGCCGAGCGGGTCCGGGCCGAGGTGGCGCTCGTCAACCAGGAGCACCACGTCTTCGTGGGCACCCTGCGGGACAACCTGCGGCTGGCCGCGCCCGGGGCCGACGACACCGAGCTGAGGGCCGCGCTCGACGCGGTGGACGCCGGCGCCTGGGTGGACGCCCTCCCGGAGGGTCTGGACACCGAGGTCGGCTCCGGCGGCGCGGTGCTGACCCCGCCGCAGGCCCAGCAACTGGCCCTGGCCCGGCTGGTGCTGGCCGATCCGCACACCCTCGTGCTGGACGAGGCCACCTCGCTGCTCGACCCGCGCGCCGCCCGGCACCTGGAGCGCTCGCTCTCCCGGGTGCTGGAGGGGCGGACGGTCATCGCCATCGCGCACCGGCTGCACACCGCGCACGACGCCGACGTGATCGCGGTGGTCGAGGGCGGGCGGATCAGCGAGTACGGCAGCCACCCGGAGCTGGTCGCGGCCGGCGGTCCGTACGCGGCGCTGTGGCGCTCCTGGCGGGACGAGCGGTAGTGCCGGTCAGGTCCGGGGCCGTCCGGTCCGGGGTTGTCAGGTCCGGGGCCGTCCGGTCCGGGGTTGTCAGGTCCGGGGTCGTCAGGTCCGGAGCGTTCCGGTCCCGCGCGGCGAGCGCAGGGCCCGGAACGCCCCAAACCCGCACGGGGCCGGATTGCCCCGTGCGGGTTACTCCACCCGCACGGAAGGGCGCGTAACCGGGCAAACCGGGGTCCGGGCCCGCAGACTGCTCCGGTGACCAAAGTTTCAGGCGGCTCGTCCGGCCCCCAGCGCAGCGAGATCGGCGGGATCCCCACCCGGTACATCGGGATCGGCGTCATCGTCATCCTCGCGGTGTGGTTCCTGTTCGCCAACCTCGACAAGGTGAAGATCCAGTTCTGGGTCTTCACCGTCACCGCGCCGCTGTGGATCGCCCTGCTGGCCACCCTGCTCGCGGGCGGCGCGCTGGGCTGGCTGCTGAAGGGGCGGCGCGCCCGGTGACCGCCGACCCCGGGCCCGCGCAGGGCGGCGCGTCCGGTTTCGCGCCGCTGATCGAGATGCGCGGCGTCAACAAGCACTTCGGGGACCTGCACGTCCTGCAGGACATCGAGCTGACGGTCGGCCGCGGCGAGGTCGTCGTGGTGATCGGACCCTCCGGTTCCGGCAAGTCCACGCTCTGCCGGGCCATCAACCGGCTGGAGCCGATCGAGGGCGGCACCATCCTGATCGACGGCGAGCCGCTGCCCGAGGAGGGCAAGGGGCTGGCCCGGTTGCGGGCCGAGGTCGGGATGGTGTTCCAGTCCTTCAACCTGTTCGCGCACAAGACGGTGCTGCAGAACGTCTCGCTCGCCCAGATCAAGGTGCGCGGCCGGCCGAGGGCGGAGGCGGATGCCAAGTCCCGGACGCTGCTGGAGCGGGTCGGGCTGGCCGATCAGGCCGGCAAGTACCCGGCGCAGCTGTCCGGTGGTCAGCAGCAGCGCGTGGCGATCGCCCGCGCGCTGGCGATGGACCCGAAGGCGCTGCTGTTCGACGAGCCCACCTCGGCGCTCGACCCCGAGATGATCAACGAGGTGCTGGACGTCATGCGCCAGCTCGCCCACGAGGGCATGACGATGGTCGTCGTCACGCACGAGATGGGCTTCGCCCGGGCCTCGGCGAACCGGGTGGTCTTCATGGCGGACGGCCGGATCGTCGAGGACCGCGCCCCGGAGGCGTTCTTCAGCGCTCCCGAGAGCGAGCGCGCCCGGGACTTCCTCTCCAAGATCCTGAAGCACTGAGGCGGCGCCGGTGATGAGGAAGGCCGTTGCGAGGAAGGCCGTGACGACGAGGGCGGCGGAGAAGGCCGGGACGAGGAAGGCCGGGACGAGGAAGGCTGGGACGGAGAGGGCCGGGGCGAGGAAGGGCGGGGCCGCCGCCGCGTTGGTGCTCGCCGTGCTGGTGGCGGGGTGCGGCAAGGCCGGCACCCCGCCGCCCAAGGGCCCGCAGCCCAGCGCCCTGCCCAGCTACCAGGTGCAGGACGCCGCCGCGATCACCGGCTCGTCCACCCTGAACGCGGCCCGCGGCCGCGGCCACCTGGTGGTCGGTGCCAAGGAGGACCAGCCGTACCTGGGGCAGAAGAACCCGGCCACCGGCGTGTACTCGGGCTTCGACATCGAGATCGCCAAGATGGTCGGGGCCTCGCTCGGGTTCGCGCCGGACCGGATCCAGTTCAAGACCATCGCCTCGGCCAACCGCGAGACCGCGCTGCAGAACGGCCAGGTGGACTACTACGTCGGCACCTACACCATCAACGACAACCGCAAGAAGCTGGTCGGCTTCGCCGGCCCGTACTTCGTCGCCGGGCAGTCGCTGCTGGTGCGCAAGAACGACAACAGCATCCACGGCCCGCAGGACCTGGACGGCAAGAAGGTGTGCTCCGCGGCGGGCTCGACCCCGTACCAGCGGATCCAGTCGAAGTACCCGAAGGCGAAGCTGATCGGCTACGACACCTACTCGGCCTGCGTGGACAACCTGATCACCGGCCAGGTCGACACCGTCACCACGGACAACGCGATCCTGCTGGGCTACGCGGCGAAGGTGCCGGACGAGCTCAAGGTCGTCGGACCGCTGTTCTCGACGGAGCCGTACGGGATCGGGACGCCGAAGAACGACACCGTGCTGCGATACGCGCTGGACGACGCCCTGGCCCAGCACGAGCAGAACGGCGACTGGAAGAAGGCGTTCGACGCGACCCTCGGCCTCTCCGGGGAGCCCGCGCCGACCCCGCCGCAGATCGACCGGTACTGAGAGGGGCCGCGCCGTGAAAACGCTGACCGACAATTGGTCGACCTACTGGGACGGGTTCCTCGGCACGCTCTCGCTGTTCGCGGTGAGCGCCGTGCTGTCGCTGGTGCTGGGCGTGCTGATCGCGAGCTTCCGGGTCTCGCCGGTGAAGCCGCTGCGGATCTTCGGCACGGCGTGGGTGACGATCCTGCGCAACACCCCGCTGACCCTGCTGTTCTTCATCGTGGTGCTGGGCCTGCCGCGGTTCGACATCACGCTGCCCTTCTACACGTTCGCGGTGCTCGCGCTCGGCTGCTACACCTCGGCGTTCGTCTGCGAGGCGATGCGCTCGGGCGTCAACACCGTGCCGCTCGGTCAGGGCGAGGCGGCGCGCAGCCTGGGCATGACCTTCGGGCAGACGATGGGGCTCGTGGTGCTGCCGCAGGCCTACCGCTCGGTGGTCGCGCCGATCGGCAGCGTGCTGATCGCGCTGGCGAAGAACACGGCGATCGCCGGCTCCTTCAGCGTCACCGAGCTGCTGGGCACCTACCGGACCATCAACGAGCTGGGCTACAGCATCGTCTGGACGTTCGTCTGGATCGCCGTCGGCTACCTGATCATCACCCTGGCCATCAGTGCCGTCTTCAACCTGCTCGAACGACGACTGGCGGTGTCGCGATGACCGTTGAATCCTCGGCGCTGTACGACATCCCCGGCCCGAAGGCGCTCGCCCGGCACCGGACGTACGGCGTGGTCGCGCTGGTGCTGATCGCGGGGCTGATCGGGTGGGTCGTCTACATGCTGTTCCACACCCACCAGTTCACGTACGCGAAGTGGGAGCCGTTCGAGTACCGCGGCGTCCAGGACCTGCTGCTGCGCGGGCTCGGCAACACGCTGCAGGCGTTCGGCTGGACGGTGCTGTTCGCGCTGCCGTTCGGGGCGCTGTTCGCGGCCGGGCGGCTGTCGGACCACCGGGTGGTGCGCTGGTTCTCCACGCTGGTGGTCGAGTTCTTCCGGGCCATGCCGCTGCTGGTGATGATCTTCTTCGTCTTCGTCGCGCTGAAGGTGCAGCCGCTCTGGGCGCTGGTGGCCGGGCTGGTGCTGTACAACGGCTCGGTGCTGGCCGAGGTGTTCCGCGCCGGCGTGCTCGCCGTGCCGAAGGGGCAGCGGGAGGCGGCCTATGCGCTCGGGCTGCGCAAGACGCAGGTGATGACCTACGTGCTGGTGCCGCAGGCCAACCGGGCGATGCTGCCGGCGATCATCAGCCAGCTGGTGGTCGCGCTCAAGGACACCTCGCTCGGCTTCCTCATCACCTACGAGGAGTTCCTGCACGCGGGCAAGCTGATCGCCACCAACCTCGACTACGACCTCCCGTTCATCCCCGTGGTGATCGTGATCGCGCCGATCTACATCGGGATGTGCCTGCTGCTCTCCTGGCTCGCCCGGTGGGTCGAGCGGCGCAGCCGGCGCAGCCCGAGCGTGCGGGGCGGGGCGCCGGTGGCGAAGGCGGGGGTGGCGCTGGGGCTGCCGCCGTCGGCGCAGCAGTGAGGCGGGTGACGCGGGTGGCGCGGGGCGGCGGCCAGGGGTGGTGGAGCGGTCGCGCCGGGGTGGGTCCGCCGTGCCGGTGTGGCGGCTGGTTCGCGACTGAACCATAGGTGTGCTCGGGGTCAGGCCCGGAACCTCCAATTTCCTCTTATGATTGCGGAGGCTGGAGGCAGACGACCGGGCGGAGGGGCCATGGAGCCGGTGTTCGACTCGCGGCACATCAGGACGTTCCACGAGGTGGTCAGGGCCGGGTCCTACTCGGCGGCGGCCCGCGAACTCGGCTACACCCAGCCCGCCATCACCCAGCAGATGAAGGCGCTCGAACGCACCGTCGGCGTCCCCCTGTTCACCCGCGCCGGACGCGGACTGCGCCTCACCGAGGCCGGCGAGGCGCTCTCCCGGCACGCCGAGGTGATCCTCGGCAGCCTCTCCGCCGCCCAGCAGCAGCTCGCCGCGCTCGCCCGGCTGCGCACCGGGCGCGTGCGGGTCTGCGCGTTCCCGAGCGCCAACGCGACCCTGATACCGCAGGCGATGGCGCGACTGCTCGACGAGCACCCGGGCGTGCGGGTCGAGCTCCTGGAGGCCGAGCCGCCGGACTCCGTCCAGCGGCTGATGCGGGGGGAGTGCGACATCGCGTTGGCCTTCCGCTACCCCGGCGCCCCGGCCGACGTGCCGGAGGGGCTGGACGAGATTCCGCTGATGGAGGACCTGCTCACGGTGCTGCTGCCGGTCGGCCACCCGCTCGGGCGCCGTCATGCCGTGCGGCTCGTCGACCTCGACCGCGAGCGGTGGATCGCCGGGTGCCCGCGCTGCCGTGCGAACCTGCTGCACGTGTGCGCGGAGGAGGGCTTCGCGCCGGACATCGTCTTCTCGACGGACGACAACCTCGCGGTGCAGAGCCTCGTCGCGGCCGGCGTCGGGATCGCGCTGATGCCGGCCCTCGTGCTCTCCTTCATGTGCCACCGCAAGGTCACCGGGCGGGCCGTCGAGCCGCACCTGCGGCGGCACGTGAGCGCGTACGTGCTGCGCGAGCACCGGCGGATCCCGGCCACCGCGCTGGTGCTGGACCACCTGCGGCAGGCGGCCGCGAGCCGGGTGGGGTGCTGAGCCCGGTCCCGGTGCACTGCCGGCCGTCGGCTGGTGGGGACGGGTTCCCGGGTTCGCCATCGGGGGGAAGATCGTCTGCGGACTTATAAGCGCACGTTGGAATACCGCTTACGATCCCTCGTTGGACGTGATAGGTCCGCTTGGCCGAACCTGCTGGCATGACAGCCCCAGCCACGGTCGACAGCGACCGTCTCACCGAGCGGATGAACGCCCTCATCGGCGAGATCCGCGCCGTCGTCGACCGCGGCCTGCCGCCGGAGCTCACGGCGTACCTGGTCGGCGAACGCCTCGCCCCCCACCTGTCGGCCGACCCCGACGGCCCCGGCGCCCTGCTCACCCCCGCCCAGCGCGAGGCCGACCCCGCCCGCTACCGGCAGCACGTCGTGCACGCCGAGGAGGACGGCAGTTTCTCCGTCGTCGCCCTCGTCTGGCTGCCCGGCCAGCAGACCCCGATCCACGACCACGTCTCCTGGTGCGTCGCCGGCGTCCACCAGGGGCAGGAGAGCGAGATCCGCTACCGGCTCATCTCCGACGGCCGCACCGCCCGGCTCGTCGAGACCGAGCACGTGGCCGGACCGGCCGGCACGGTCGCCGCCTTCGCCCCGCCCGGCGACATCCACCTCGTGCGCAACGCGTGCAGCACCACCGCCATCTCCATCCACGTGTACGGCGCCGACGTCTCGCGCCTCGGCACCAGCATCCGGCGCGTCTACCGGCTGCCCGCCGACGGGCAGCGGTGAGCGTGGCGTGGCGCTGACCCTCCGGGAGCGGACCACCCGGGATCGGACCACCCGCACCCGCACCCGCTCCCTCCCCCCGCTCGGCGGCGACGCCCCCGGCCTGCTCCTCGCGGCCGCGGGCGTCGGCGCCGCGCTCGCCGTCCACGCGGCCGTGCCGGCCGTGCCCAAGCTCACCGCCGCCGTCGTGCTCGGCATGGCGGCGGCCCACCTGCCCGGGCTGCGCCCGGTCGTGCGCGGCGTGGCGCGGCCCGGCCTGTCCACGGCCGGAAAGCGGCTGATGCGGCTCGGGATCGTACTGCTCGGCCTCAAGCTCAGCCTCGGCGACGTGCTCGGCCTCGGCTGGGCCACCGTCGCCATGGTGATCACCGTCGTCGCGGCCACCTTCGGCGGCACGCTGTGGCTCGGGCGCAGGCTCGGGCTGCCGGGGGACCAGCCACTGCTGATCGCCACCGGCTACTCGATCTGCGGCGCCTCGGCGATCGGCGCGGTCAGCCAGGCCTCCGGCAGTGACGAGGAGGACGTCGCCGCCTCGGTCGCGCTCGTGACGCTGTGCGGCACGCTCGCGATCGCCGTGCTGCCGCTGCTCCAGCACCCGCTCGGGCTCGGCGAGGTGGAGTTCGGGCGCTGGGTCGGCGCGAGCGTGCACGACGTCGGGCAGGTCGTCGCCACCGCGCAGACCGGCGGGCCCGGAGCGTTGCGCGAGGCCGTCCTGGTCAAGCTGATGCGGGTGGTGCTGCTGGCGCCGCTGGTCGCCGGGGTCGCGGTCGCGGTGCGGCGCAGGCAGCGGTGGAACAAAGAGAACATTGCTGGACCAACTGCTAAAGAATCGGTCAAAAGCGACACCCGGCCGCCGATCGTCCCGCTGTTCGTCGCGGGCTTCCTCGCGATGATCGTCCTGCGGACCACCGGAGTGCTGCCCGAGCGGGCGCTGACCGTGGCCGGGGACGCCCAGGAGCTGCTGCTCGCCGCCGCGTTGTTCGGTCTCGGCAGCGCCGTCCACCTGCCGACCATGGTCCGCACCGGCGGGCGGATCGCCCTGCTCGGCCTCGGCTCCTGGGTGATGGTCGCGGGGGTCTCGTACGCCGGAGTGCTGCTCACGACCTGAGGAAAACGGCTGCTGGCACGATGACGACCTTGGGTATTGTCGGGCGGGTAGTGGTCCTGCGGGACCGTCCCGCACCCGAGTCCGCCGAGGAACGCGCATGCCGACCGCACTGCCCGAACGGAACGACCGCGACGCCGTGGTCACGCTCGACCGGCGCGAGGGTCCGTTCGGCGAGGTGGTGCTGCGCCGGCGCGGGCCGGACTTCGAGATCATCGCCAACGGCTGCTTCCTGATGGACACCGCCGACGGCCGCTCGGAGCGGCTGCTGATCCAGGCCGCGCTCGACGAGCTCGACCGCGCGGGCGGAGCCGCCGGGCGGCCGTCCGTGCTGATCGGCGGGCTCGGCGTCGGCTTCTCGCTCGCCTACGCGGTCGCCGAGCCGCGCTGGGGGCGGATCGCGATCGTCGAGCGCGAGACCGCGATCATCGACTGGCACCGGACCGGGCCGCTCGGCGCCTTCTCCGGCGGCGCGCTGGAGGACGAGCGGGTCGAGGTGCTCCACACCGACCTGCTGGAGTACCTCGCCGCCGCCGACGGCGAGCGGTACGACGCGCTGTGCCTCGACATCGACAACGGGCCGGACTGGACCGTCACCGACGGCAACGCGCCCCTGTACGGGGCCGACGGGCTCGCGGTGCTGTGGCACCGGCTCCGGCCGGGCGGGGTGCTGGCGGTCTGGAGCGCCCAGCCCTCGGCGGCGTTCGACGAGGCGCTGCGGGCGGCGGGGTTCTCCGACGTCGCTTCGCACGAGGTCCCCGTCTCCCGGGGAGTGCCGGACGTGGTGCACCTGGCGCGGCGCGCGGGCTGATCCGGCTCGGGTCGGGCGGGGTCCGATCGTTCGTTTCGGTGCTGTGGGGCTGAGGAGTTGGGCATGGCGGAGGACGGGACGCCGTCGGGGCGGATCCTGGCGGAGCTCCGACGGCGGATCGCCTCGGGGGAGTTGGCGCCCGGGGAGCGCGTGCCGTCCACCAGGGCGATCACCCGGGAGTGGGGGGTCGCGATGGCCACGGCCACCAAGGTGCTGAGCCGGCTGCGGGAGGAAGGGCTGGTCCGGGCGGTGCCCGGGGTCGGGACGGTGGTGGCGGGGGGTCCTGTTGCTGCTGGTCCGTCGGCCGCCCTCGCGGCTCCGGGCGGCTCGACCGGACCTTCGGGGACGGCTGTTGCGCGGCGGGCGGCGCGCGGCGGGGAACGGGTCGCGGAGCGGGGTGGGGGCCGGGGTGGAGACCGGGAGCTGTCCCGGGAGCGGATCGTCACGACGGCCGTGCGGGTGGCGGACGAGGAGGGGATCGCGGCGCTGTCGATGCGGCGCATCGCGACCGACCTCGGTGTGGCGACGATGTCGCTCTACCGCCATGTGCCGGGCAAGGACGAGCTGTTGAGGCTCATGACGGACCG
The DNA here is from genome assembly GCF_042751525.1 of Kitasatospora sp. NPDC059408. Lineage (NCBI taxonomy): Bacteria > Bacillati > Actinomycetota > Actinomycetes > Kitasatosporales > Streptomycetaceae > Kitasatospora > Kitasatospora sp. NPDC059408. The sequence continues at coordinate 39,660 of NZ_JBHYWI010000001.1, read as the reverse complement.
GGTCTTCGGCGAGGAGCCGCTGCCCGATCCGCTGCCGGCGGGGTGGCGGGAGGCGCTGGAGACGGTCGCCCGGTTGCAGTGGCGGATCTACCGGCGGCACCCGTGGCTGGCGGGCACGATGTCGTTCACCCGGCCGGTGCTGGCGCCGGACGCGGCCGTGCACACCGAGCGCACGTTGGCCGCGCTCGCCGGACTGGGGCTGGGCGTCGAGGAGATGGCCCAGGCGTCGGTCACGCTGGCGGCCTTCGTGTGCGGGCTGGCGGTGCACTTCGAGCGGGAGGCGCAGGCCGTCCAGGACAGCGGGATGTCCGCGGACGAGTGGATGGACCGCCAGGACGGCGAGGAGCGGGACCAGCTGATGGCGGACCCGGAGCGGTTCCCGATGTTCGACGCGCTGAACCGGGGGCCGGAGATCGACATGAGCCTGGACGCGCTGTTCGCGTTCGGGGTGGCGCGCATGCTCGACGGGATCGGCGCGGTGATCGCGCGGCGGTCGGGCGGGGGCTGACGGGCGACGGCGGACAGGTGACAGCGAACAGCTGACAACTAACAGATTTCAGCGAACGAAATCTGAAATCTGTTAGTTGTCAGCTGTCATCCGTCTGCCCGCCGCCGTCTGCCCGCCGCCGTCGGCTCAGCCGAACGGCCGGGCCTCCGGCATCGGGGGCGTGGCCGGGGTGTCGGCGCCGGAGCGGGTGTCGTCCGGGGCCTCGCCCGGGAGGGGCGGGAGGGTTTCCGGGGCGAAGGGGTTGAAGTCCGGCGGGGGCACCCGGACGGGCGTGCCCCGCAGGGCCGGGTCGCCGTCCGGCCCGTCCTCGTCGTCCGTCGGCGCGTGCCCCGGGCCGTCGACCTGGGCGGGGATGCGCGGCGGGACCGACGGCGGCGGCGGGATAGGCGGACGCTGGGGCGCGAGCGTGGTGCCGAAGGGGTCGCTCGGCTCGTCGGCCACCACCGTGCCGAACGGGTCGGTGGCCACGGCGGGCGCGCCGGCCGGGGAGGCCTTCGGCTCGTTGCCCGGGAGGGGCGGGAGGGTTTCCGGGGCGAAGGGGTTGAAGTCCGGCGGGGGCACCCGCACGGGCGTGCCCCGCAGGGCCGGGTCGCCGTCCGGCTCGTTCTCCTCGCGTTCCGCCTCGCGCTCCTCGTCAGGCTCGTTCTCGCCCTGCTCGTTCCGGTCCGGCCCGTCGGCGATCGCCGCGAAGGGGTTGAAGTCCGGCGGGAGCACGGCCACCGGGGTGCCCCGCAGCGCGGGGTCGTCCTCGGCCGCGGGCACGGCCGTCGCGTCGGCGAGCGCGGCGAACGGGTTGTGGTCCAGAGGCACGGCCGCCTCCCGCTCGGCGGGCACAGGCACAGGCACAGGCAGAGGCAGAGGCAGAGGCAGGGGTACGGGAGCGGGCACGCCCGGCGTGCCGTCCCACCCGAACTGGACGCTCTTCAGCAGCTCCGCGAACGCCTCCGTGTACAGGTCCCAGTCCTCCGGCTGCGCCGTGGAGAGCTGGACGCAGAGCACCGACGCGCCGTCCGGCAGCGGGACGAACGCCTCGACGACCGAGGTGACCACCCAGCGTCGCTGCCCGTCGGCGGCCAGCGCCCCGGGCACGGGGACCGTCCGGCCCTCGACCAGGACGGCGGCCGGCCCGGCCGGCAGCAGGACCGTCCACACCTCGGCGTGCCGCCGGACGGTGGCGAGTTCGGTGGCGAGCGCCGTGATCGGCAGCGGGTGCCGGGCGAGCGAGACGACCAGGGTGGCCTCGGTGGTGCGGCCGTCCGCCTCCAGGGCGCAGACGCCCGCGTAGACGGCGCCCGCGGCGTGGACCACGTCGGCGAGGGCGGCCGTGATGACGGCGAAGTCGCGGCGCGGGCCGGGGCCGGTGGCGCTGAACAGTTCCTCGGCGACCTCGGCCAGGTGTCCGGTCAGCCCGTCGACGGCCGCGGCGACGGCCCGGTCGGCGCCGTGGCCGGCCGCTCCGTCCGGCGTCGCGCCCAGCGGCGGCACCGCGCGGGACGAGACGCCCGCGGGGCCGTCGGGGGAGGTCAGGGGGTGGAAGCCGGGCGGGACGACCAGGCGGACCTCGGTGCCGGCGCCGGTGGCCAGCTCGACGGGCAGCCGGGTCTGCTGACCGCCCGCCAGCGCCGCCAGCGCGGGCGCGAACGGCGGGCGCAGCTTGGGGTCGGCGATCTCGCCGGTGACGGGCAGCTGGAAGAGCGCGGCGGAGGAGGTGCCGCGGTCGGCGGTCGTGCCGCGCACCGCGCCGCCGCCGTAGCGGGCGAGGAGCGCGGTGACGGCCCGTTCCGCGACCGGCGCGCCGGTGCCGGGGCGGGCCGTTCCGGCGGTGACGACGGTGCCGAGCCGGTCGACGGCGGCGTGCACCGGTCCGTTGGGCGCCAGCGGCAGGCCGAACAGTTCCTCGGCGGCCGGGTGCCGCTCCGACGACCCGCGCGACCCGCGACGCGGGTCGAGCGAGGCCACCGGGTGACGGGAGGTGCGTCCGTCGAGGAGGGCGTCGGTGAGGGTGGAGAGGGTCGCGCCGACCTGCTCCGCGGCGGCGAAGGGGTTGGCCTCCGCGGTGGACCGGTCGTCGAACCGGCCGCCGAACTGGCTGTCGAACTGGCCGTCCTGGGTCAACTGTTGAGCCCCCCGCTCTGGTGCGTCCGCGGTCGGTGTCCGGGTGGTCCGGGCGCGCGCCCGGTGGCATGCCGCCGGGGTCCGCGGCTGTTCCCGGCCGTGGTCATTCCTATCAGAGCCCACCGTCGGGGCAGAACCGGCGGCCGTCCCGCGGACCACCGGCCAAGCCGGGGCCGGCTACTCCGTGGCCTGCGCCGACGGCCCGTCGGCGACGGGCTGAGCGGGCGGAGCGGCGAGCGCCCCGAGCGCCTCGGTGATCCCGGGCACGGCGAGCAGTCCGGCGAGGTCGTGCACGAGGCGCCCGGTCGGCCCGTCCGGCCGTTCGTCGGCGAGGAACGACGCGAGCTCGGCGCCGAGGGCCGGTTCCCGGGCGGCGGTGAGGACCAGCGCGGCGACGAACTCCTGCACCAGGTGCAGCTGCAGCTCCTCCAGCGGCACCGAGCGCTCGGCCAGCCATTCGAGCGAGGTGATCTCCGCGTTGGCGATCCAGGCGCGGACGGTCAGTCGCAGCCCCGGGCTCGGGTCGGGGATGGCGAGGTGGCCGAGGATCTGGTCGTGGGCGGCCCGCCGGACCTCGTCGATCACCGCCGAGGTGCCCGCGCTGGCGGCCACCGAGCCGCCGCGCAGCAGCGCCGCGAAGCCGGGTCCGTGGCTCTGGACGAAGTCCAGGTAGCGCCCCATCACGCGAAAGAGGCGTTCGGACAGCGGCCCCTCGGGGGGTTCCTCGAAGCGTCCGGCGAGCTCGCGCCCGGCCCGGCGCAGCGACTCCTCGTACAGCGCCTGCTTGCCGGGGAAGTAGTGGTAGACCAGCGGCCGGGAGGCGCCCGCGGCGGCGGCGATGTCGTCGATCGACACCTCCTCCGGCGGGCGGACGCTGAAGAGCTCCAGCGCGACGGCGATCAGCTGCTCGCGCCGCTCGTCGACGCTCAGCCGGCGGCGCGGGCGCTCGCCCGCCGCGGCGGGCGCGGCGGACGCCGGGGTCCGGTCCGGGTCGGCGGTCCGTCCGGTGCGGGCGGCCGTCGGCGACGGCGTACGGGAGGCCATGCGCGCCACCTTATCCGGCGGGCGCAACGGGCCCTATGCGGCGCGGAAGCCCAGGTAGCGGCGGTAGGCCTCGCGGCCGTCGGGGACGAAGTCGTCGCGGGCGAGGCGCGCGTCGACTTCGGCGGGGGTCAGCCAGTCGTGCCAGGCGACCTCGGACTCCTGCGGGGAGACCGGGCCGTCCCACTCGGCCTCGTACATGTCGCACCACCAGGACAGGTGCTCCTGCCGGAAGAGGAACTTGAACAGCGGGCGCGGGGCGATGCCGCTCACGCCCAGTTCCTCCTCGGCCTCGCGGACGGCCGCCTCGCCGTACGTCTCGCCGGAGCCGACGACGCCGCCGACGAACATGTCGTACGCGCCCGGGGCGAAGAGCTTGGTGTCGGTGCGCCGGTGGACGAAGATCCGCCCGGCCGGGTCGCGGACCAGGATGAAGACGCACCGGTGGGTCAGGCCCCGCCGGTACACCTCCCCGCGCACCGCGGTTCCGATCACCCGGTCGTGCTCGTCGACGACGTCCAGCAGCTCTTCGGCGGGGTTCACTGCGGCAGGGTTGGTCATGACGGACAGGTTAGGGTTTCCGGGCCCGGTTCGAACGCGGGCACGAACACATTCGGACACGTGCAGAGACATGTACGGACAGGTGCGGTCGGGCCCGATCGGGCCGGACGAGCTGAGGACGGCGCGCGATGACGGAGATCTGGGGCGAGACGGCCGAGGGCTTCGAGCCGGTGCGGGAGGCCTTCGCGCGGAACTTCCGCGACTACGGCGAGCTCGGCGCCGCCTTCGCGCTGTACGTGCGCGGCCGCAAGGTGGTCGACCTGTGGGGCGGCGACGCCCGGCCCGAGGTCGGCGGCCGGCCCGCGCCCGCCGTCGCCTGGACGGCGGACACCGCGCAGGTGCTGCGCTCGGTCACCAAGGGCCTGACCGCGACCACCGCCCTCCTGCTCGCCGAGCGGGGCGAGCTCGACCTGGACGCGCCGGTGGCCTCCTACTGGCCCGAGTTCGCGGCGGCCGGCAAGGGCGGGGTGCCGGTGAGCTGGCTGCTCTCGCATCAGGCCGGGGTGCCCGCGCTGGACGTGCCGCTGCGCCTGGAGGACGTGCTGACCTGGGAGCGGGCGGCCGCGGCGGTGGCCGCGCAGGAGCCCGCCTGGGAGCCCGGCACCGCGCACGGCTACCACCCGTACACCTTCGGCTGGCTGGTCGGCGAGGTGGTGCGGCGGGCGAGCGGGCGCACCGTGGGCCGGTACTTCGCCGAGGAGATCGCCCGGCCGCTCGGCCTGGACCTGTGGATCGGGCTGCCGGCCGGCGCGGCGCCGCGTGTCGGCCGGCTGGTGGACCTGCCCGCCCCCGAGGCGGCCAGGACCGGGCCGAGCGGGCTGCGGCTGCGGCCCAAGCAGTCCGTCCGGGACGCCTACCAGGACCCGTCCTCGCTGACCGCCCGCTCGTTCGCCTCGGTGCGTCCGGGAGTGGACCTCAACGACCCGGCGGTGCAGGCCGCCGAGATCCCCGGGGCCGGCGGTATCGGGACGGCCCGTTCGCTGGCCCGGTTCTACGCGGCGCTGGTCGGGGCGGCGGACCGGCACGACGGCTCGGGCGGCACGCTCGCCCCGCTGCTCGGGCCGCAGGTGCTGGCCCGGGCGGTCGGCCCGGCGGTGAGCGGCCCGGACCGGGTGCTGATCGTCAACTCCACATTCGGCCTGGGCTTCTGGCGGCACGGCCCGACGGCGCCGATGGCGTCCCGGGCGAGCTTCGGGCACCCGGGCCGGGGCGGCTCGCTGGGCTTCGCCGACCCGGACCTCGGGCTCGGTTTCGGTTACGTCACCAACGGGATGCAGCCGGGCGTGACCGGGGACATCCGCTCGCGCAACCTCATCCGCGCCGTGCGCGGGTGCCTGGGGCTCGACGGGTAGCGGGCCGGCCGGCGCCCGGGCCGGCCGGCGCCCGGGCCTGGCCGGTGCCGCTCAGGCCTGGCCGGTCTCGAAGCGGCTGATCTTCCCGCCCTGGACGGTGAACCGCCAGGCCGTGCGCATCTCGCCCCAGGTCGCGTTGGTGAAGTCGGCGACGAGGGCGTGGCCGTCGTTCGACTCGGTCCGCACGTCCATGTGTCCGTTCGGCTCGAAGATCTCCCGGTCGATCCACTGCATCAGGTCGCGGTCGGAGCCGTCGTCGGACATGGTGGCGTCCGGGGTGAGGGTGGCGAGGAAGGCGGCGCGGTCGTTCGCGTTGATCGCGGCGACGAAGGCGCGCACGGTGGGGTCGGAGAGCTTGGCGGGGGAGATGGTCATCGGGGCTCCCGGGTTGGAAGTGACGGGAGCCCCTGTGTACGACGTTCGCCGGGCGGGTCCGGGCATGTCGGCGGCGCGTCGGCGAAATTCACGCATTCATGTGCTTGGATCAACAAATGGGCGATTTGGTGGTATTTGCCCTGATGTCACGGGGAGTGGCAGCGGATCGGGAGACCGGCAGCGGTCTCCCGACCCGCGACGACTTCGGCCGCCGAAGGACCTGGCCGTGATCCTTGGCCGTGATTCCTGGCCGTGGTCCCTGACCGAGATCCCTGGTCAGGAGGCCTGTCGGGAGGCCTGTCGGGAGGCCTAGAAGAAGCCGACCTCGTCGGGCGAGTAGCTGACCAGCAGGTTCTTGGTCTGCTGGTAGTGCTCCAGCAGCGCCTTGTGGGTCTCCCGGCCGATGCCGGAGTTCTTGTAGCCGCCGAAGGCCGCGTGGGCCGGGTAGGCGTGGTAGCAGTTGGTCCAGACACGGCCGGCCTGGATGGCGCGGCCGGCGCGGTGGGCGGTGTTGAGGTCGCGCGTCCAGACGCCCGCGCCGAGGCCGTACTGGGTGTCGTTGGCGAGCGCGACGCCGTCGGCGAAGTCGTCGAAGCGGGTGACGGAGACCACCGGGCCGAAGATCTCCTCCTGGAAGACCCGCATCCGGTTGTCGCCCTCGAAGACCGTCGGCGTCACGTAGTACCCGCCGGCCAGGGCGCCGCCGAGGTCGGCCTGCTCGCCGCCGGCGAGCACCTTGGCGCCCTCGGCGCGGCCGATGTCGAAGTAGGAGAGGATCTTCTTGAGCTGCTCGGCGCTGGCCTGCGCGCCGACCTGGGTCTCGGTGTCGAGCGGGTTGCCCTGGCGCATCGCGCGCACCCGCTCCAGGCCGTCGGCGAGCAGGCGCTCGTAGACCGAGGACTGGATCAGCGCCCGGCTCGGGCAGGTGCACACCTCGCCCTGGTTGAGGGCGAACATCGCGAAGCCCTCGACGGCCTTGCCGTAGAAGGCGTCGGTGGCGTCGGCGACGTCCTCGAAGAACACGTTGGGGCTCTTGCCGCCGAGCTCCAGCGAGACCGGGATCAGGTTGTCGCTGGCGGCGCGGGAGATGAGCCGGCCGGTGCTGGTCTCGCCGGTGAAGGCGATCTTGCGGATGCGGGGGCTGGCCGCGAGCGGGGCGCCGGCCTCCTCGCCGAAGCCCGTCACGATGTTGACGACGCCGGGCGGCAGCAGGTCCGCGGTGAGCTCGGCGAGCAGCAGGACGGAGGCCGGGGTCTGCTCGGCGGGCTTGAGGACGACGGCGTTGCCGGCCGCGATCGCCGGGGCGAGCTTCCATATCGCCATCAGGATCGGGAAGTTCCACGGGATGATCTGGCCGACCACGCCCAGCGGCTCGTGGAAGTGGTACGCGACGGTGTCCTCGTCCAGCTGGGAGATGCCGCCCTCCTGGGCGCGCAGCGCGCCGGCGAAGTAGCGCAGGTGGTCGACGGCGAGCGGGAGGTCGGCGGCGAGGGTCTCGCGCACCGGCTTGCCGTTCTCCCAGCTCTCCGCGACGGCCAGCCGCTCCAGGTTCGCCTCCATCCGGTCGGCCAGGCGCAGGAGTACCTGGGCGCGCTCGGCGGCGGACGTGCGTCCCCAAGCGGGCGCGGCGGCGTGGGCGGCGTCCAGGGCGGCCTCGATGTCCTCGGCGGTGCCGCGGGCGACCTCGGTGAAGACCTCCCCGGTGACCGGGGTCGGGTTCCCGAAGTACTCGCCCCGCACCGGCGGCACCCAGTCGCCGCCGATCCAGTGCTCGTAGCGCGGACGGTAGGCGACGATGCTGTCGGGGGTGCCGGGCGGCTGGTAGACCGTCATGCTCTGGTGTCTCCTCGCGACGTCGGGCGCTGCCCGTGTCCTGTCCTGCGGACGGGCGGCGGGCCGGACCGCACGGTTCGGGAGCGGTCCGGCGGGAGGGATGTGAACGCGCGCTCGCGGCGGGGCCCGCCGGGGCGCCCGCCGCCGAGCACGATAGCCGCGACGGCGCGGCGCGGCTACGGTCCGTACGGAACTCGTGTACGGAGGGTGCGCGTTCCGGCCGTTGTGGAGATCGCCGGGGCCCGGCCGCGCGCCTCGTGGTACCAGGGCGCGCGTCGCGTCGGGCGTCGGGTGCACGGGCTCCGGGGTGTCCGGGGCCCCGGGGCGCTGGGTCCCGGGGGTGGGGCCGCGTCGGACCGGGGCCGCCCTGCGGCGCCCCGCCGTCGGCGGGTGCGGCGCTGGGGGAGAGGCGGGCGGCCCTGGTGCGGTGCCGGTGGGTGTCCGGCGCCAGGCGGAGCGGTCGGACGGCGCGGTGTCGGACGCAGTGACGTCTGACGGAGTGACGTCAGACGGAGTGGTAGCGGCCCGTGCGGGACTCCCAGTACTGGTAGCCGGCCAGCCAGGTGAGCAGCCCGTCGGCGTAGCGCTGGGCGATGCTCGCCTCGACCCGGGACAGGCCCAGCTCCCGGTAGACCTCGGGGAGCTGGGCGTGCAGCTCGCCGCAGCGCTCCACCATGATCTGCGCCTCGTCGAGGACCACCGCGCAGGCCTCCTCGGCCGAGCAGCGGCGTTCGCGCTGGACGATCAGCACGAGGTTGTTGACGTCGCCGCGCGGGGCCTCCAGTGGGAAGGACCGCACGTCGTTGCTCAACGAGGGTATGTCGGCGGCCAGTTGGCGCAGCTGGCGGAGCACCGGGTGGTGCAGGACGGCGGGCGGCACCTCGAACTGGCCGAGCCGTTCGACCATGTCGAAGATGGTCTCCATGGCCGCGGTTCCCCGCCGGAGCACGAGGTAGCCGGCCCGGTCCGGCGGGCGGGTGGAGATCCGGCCGGCGGCCTCGGCGGGGTGACTGGCCAGGTACCACTCCCAGTTGTAGGCGGCGCGGGCCTGCCAGCGGGCGGGCATGCCGCGCGCGCTGCGGTCCCAGAGGTCCGCGAACGCGGTCTCGACGGGGGAGCGCTGGTCGGCGCGCGCGCCGTGCAGGACCGCGATGAGCCGCTCGCAGATCGGGGCGACCTCGGTGGGCCGGCGGCCGAGCGGGCCGTCGAACTGGTCGTCGAAGAGGAAGTAGAACCCCATCAGGTCGGCCGCGAGGGCGAGTTCGTCCGGCCCGGCGTCCGGGTAGCCCAGGGCGGCGAGCTCGACGATCTCCCAGTGGGCGTACCCGGGGCGGTCGGCGTCGGCCAGCAGCGGGTGCCGGTGGAGCCAGTCGCGGTGCACCGCGGCGGCGTGCGGGATGTGGGAACTGCGGCGGTGCGGGAACGGGATCTGAAGTGAGGTGTCGTCAGACATCGGACTCCCGGTGCAGCGGAGGGTGGGGGCGCTAACGGTTCGGACACGGCGTGTGGGGGGAGTTGACGCAGCGAGGCTCCGTGCGTGAGGGTGGCAGGACAAGATCATCTTCGCCTCGCGGGCCGTAGGGTATCTGATGTAATGATCGGACGTTAGGGATATAGGGCAATTGCCCTTGGCAAGCCGTCCGAACCCTCACCGTCCGTCTCAGCCTGCGCGAATGCCGCACGGCACGCCCCCCGCGGCGCTAACCTCGGCACACGACCAGGGAGTCAGCAGGAGCGGCGGAGGCATGACGTGACCGAGCAGGGCAACGGACTTCGGGCGGGAACCGGCCCCGGCCGGGACGGGGACGGCGCCGCTCCCCGGGTCAGGCTGCGCGACCGTGACGCGGAACTGCGCTCCGCCGAGACCGCCGTCGAAAAGCTGTGCCGCGAATTCGCCGCCGGCGGCACCGAGATCGGCGAACTCCTCACCATCTCCGGCCGCCCCGGCATCGGCAAGACCAGCCTGCTCCACGAGGTGCGGCGCACCGCCAAGCTCCGCGACGGCGCCACCGTGCTGTTCGCGCGCGGCGGCGAACAGCAGGTCAAGGAGCCCTACCACGTGCTGCGCCAGCTCCTGCAGCCTGCGCTCACCGGTCTCCCGCCGGCCGAGTTCCGGCAGGTCATGGGCACCTGGGAGGAGGTCGTCGGACCGGCCATGGGCCTCAAGCAGCCCAAGGCCGGCGCCCGCCGGCTCGACCCGCAGGGCGTGCGCGACGGACTGGACTACGTCCTCACCCAGCTCGCGCCCCGCAGCGCGCCCCTGGTGATGATCGTCGACGACCTGCACTGGGCCGACCTGGAATCCCTGTCCTGGCTCACCCAGTTCGCCGTCCGCGCACGCGAACTGCCCGTCCTGCTCGTCTTCGCGTTCCGCGAGGACGAACACGACTGGCAACCCGAAGCCCACCCCCACCACTCCACCGTCCTCAAGCTCGCCACCCGTCGGCACGAGCTCAACCGCCTCTCCCTCACTTCGGTCACGGACATCATCCGGGCGGAACTCGGCGAGAAGGCCGAGGACGCCTTCTGCTACGAGTTCTGGAACGTCGTCAACGGCAACCCCTACGAGGCCATCGCCCTGCTCGACCAGGTCCGCGACCAGGAGCTCGAACCGGTCGAGGAGAACTCCGTCCAACTGCGCGAACTCGCCGTCGACGCCAACGGGATGACCCTCAAGACCTGGCTCGACCGGCTCGGCGCCAGCACCCTGCGCTTCGCCTGGGCCTGCGCCATGCTCGGCACCGACATCCGGATCGACCTCGCGACCCGCATCTCCACCCAGAGCGCCGAGGGCGCCCGCGAGTCCATCAAGCAGCTCCGCAAGCAGCGCGTCCTCACCCAGACCCCCAACGGGAACCTGGAGTTCGTCCACCCGCTGATCGGCAGCTCGATCTACAACACCATGCCGGAGGCCACCCGCACCGGCATGCACGGCGTCGCCGCGGCCGAGATCGAGAACGCCGGGCTCGGCCTGCTTTCCGCCTCCCGCCACCTCGTCGAGACCTTCGCGGGCGAGGGCGACGACCGCACCGTGCGCAAGCTGCGCAAGGCCGCCGCCGAACACCTGCTCATCGGCGCCCCCGAAGCCGCCCAACGCTGCCTGCACCGCGCCCTCAACGAGCCGCCCGCCGACGGCATCCGCGCCGAGGTGCTCTACGAACTCGGCTGCTCCGCGCTGCTCACCGACCCCGTCGCCACCGTCAACCAGCTCAAGCTCGCCCTCGACCCGGAGGAGGGGCCGCTGCGCCCCGAACTGCGGGTGGACGCCACGTTCCGGCTCTCCGAAGTGCTCGCGCACAGCGGCGAACTGCGCGAGGCCGCGCTGGTGTGCCAGGAGGAGGTCGCCGCCACCGACGACGCCGCGGGCCGGCTGCGGCTCCAGGCCGCCTCGTTCATGTGGCACGCCTTCCGCAAGTCCGAGGAGGACGGCCCCGGCCGCTCCCGGCGGCTCGGCGAGATGTGCGAGGGCCTCACCGGCCGCGAGCCCGCCGACCGCGCGGTCCTCGCGATGCGCGCCTGGGACCTCACCCTGCGCGGCAAGCCCTCCGTCGACGCGCTCGCCCACGCCGACGACGTCCTGGAGGCCGGCCGGCTGCCCAAGGGACTCGGCTGGACCGACAGCACCTGGGGCTTCGAGCTGCCCGCGATGCTCGGCCTCACCTACACGTACAACGACCGCATCGCCCAGGCCGAGCGGCTGTTCGCCGACGCCATCGTCCAGTTCGAGGTCGCCGGGTGGAGCGGTGCCCACCGGGGCTTCGCCTACTTCCTGATGGGCCTCGCCCGCTTCCGCCGCGGCCTGCTCGCCGAGGCCGAGGACTTCCTGCGCCGCGCCCTGCGCCTCTCCGAGCGGATCGCCCCCAAGCTGCCGCTCGCGTGGGACGCCGTCGGCGTGCTCGTCGACACCCTGCTCGCCCGCGGACGCGTCGAGGAGGCCTGGGACCTCGCCACCGGCTTCGGCTTCCAGCCGCCGTACCACGACACCGCGATGGTCCTGCCCGACGCGCCCTCCCTGTACGGCAAGCTGCTCGTCGCCAAGCGGCGCTACGCCGGCGCCGCCGCCGCGCTCACCGAGGCCGGCGCCCAGCTGGAGGCCCGCGGCTGGCACAACACCGTCTGGGCGCCGTGGGCCGGCCACCTCGCCATCGCCATCGCCCAGGACGAGCCCGACCGCGCCCGCGAGTACGCCCACAAGGCCGTCCGGGACGCCCGGACCTTCGGCACCGCCTCGGCGATCGGCACCGCGCTGCGGCTGCACGCCCAGATCGAGGACGGCCAGCAGGCGGTCGAGCTCCTGGAGCAGGCCGTGGCCTACCTCGGCCAGTCCCCGGCCGGCTACGAGCACGCCGTCGCGCTGGTCGAGCTCGGGGCGGCGCTGCGCCGGGTCGGGCGGCTGGAGGACGCCCAGGAGTACCTGTACCAGGGCATCGAGCTGGCCCAGCACTGCTCGGCCGAGGGCCTGGTCGAGCAGGCGCGCCGGGAGCTCGCCAACTACGGCCTGCGGCCCAACCGGCTGGGCGACTTCCGCGCCTCCCGCGAGGCGCTCAGCCAGCCGGAGTGGGACGTCGCCCAACTGGCGCTGCGGGGCGTGCCGCCGCAGCGGATCGCCGACGAGCTCGGGCTGCAGCTGAGCCTGGTCAACCGGCGGCTGGCCGCGGTCTACCGCAAGGCGGGCAGCGGGCCGGACGGCCTGGCCACCGCGCTCGGGCTGCCGGGCCAGCCGCGTGCCACCCGGCCGACGTGGCCGACCACGCCGGCCCAGCCGACCCGGCCGGCCGGGGACGCGGAGCAGGAAGAGGCGGGCGACGCGTAGAGCGTGTCCTTCGGCTCGGGCCGCCGTCGCGGCCGGGCGTCCGCGCCCGGCGGACGGAAGCGCTCGGGCGGCGCGCGGGGGTTCGGGAGCGCCCCCGCGGCCGTTCCCGTCGTTAGGCTGACGCAGACCGGGGCGGCCACGGCCGGCTTCCTGACGGTATTCCCGGCCCACCCCCGTTCCACCCCGTCCCATCCCCGGCCGGTTCCCGGCCGGCCCCCCGGACCGACCCCCGTTCGGCGCGACCGCGGCACCCGCCCCGGCCGCCAGTGAGGAGCAGCAGGGCATGGCGACTCAGGCCACCGGCGTGCGCCACGAACCCCTCGACGCCTCGGGCGCGGGCGCCGCGATCCAGCGCTGGACGCTCACCGCCGGCCCGTACGAGGCGAGCGTGCTCACCCTCGGCGCCACCCTGCACACCCTCACCGCGCCCGACCGCGCCGGCCGCCGTGCCCAACTCCTGCTCGCCACCGACGAACTGGCCCAGATCCTCGGCCCGGCCCGGCACTACGGCACCGTCGTCGGCCGCTACGCCAACCGGATCGACGGCTCGCGGATCACCATCGACGGCGAGGACCACCCGCTCGCCCCCACCGGCGGCGGCATGACCCTGCACGGCGGCCCCGACGGCTTCGCCAACCGGATGTGGGACGCCACCGGGATCCCGGGCGGCGTCGAACTGCGGCTGCACAGCCCGGACGGCGACCAGGGCTTCCCCGGCGCCCTCGACGTCACCGTCGCCTACACCCTCGACGCCGGCGGCGAGCTCACCATCGCCTACCGCGCCGTCACCACGAAACCGACCGTCGTCAACCTCACCAACCACGCCTACGTCAACCTCGCGGGTGAAGGCAGCGGCGACGTCCTCGGCCACCTGCTCACCCTCGACGCCGACGCCTACACCCCGGCCGACGAACGGCAGATCCCCACCGGGCGGATCGAACCCGTGGCCGGCACCCCGTTCGACTTCACGACGGCCCGGCCGATCGGCAAGTCCGTGCACGACGAGCACCCGCAGCTGACCGGGCCCGGCGGGTACGACCACAACTGGGTGCTGCGTCCGCGCCCGGCCGACGGCACCCCGGCCCGGGCTGCGCTGCTGGAGGACCCGGTCAGCGGGCGCACCCTGGAGGTGCTGACCACCGAGCCGGGCGTCCAGGTCTACACGGCCAACAAGTTCCAGGGCGCGGTGACGGGCGCGAGCGGGGTGGCGTACGGGCCGTTCGCCGGGGTCGCGCTGGAGACGCAGCACTTCCCGGACTCGCCGCACCACCCGGACTTCCCCGGCACGGTGCTGCGCCCGGGGGAGGACTTCCGCTCGACGACCGTCCTGCGCTTCGGGACGAACTAGTCGATGACCCCCCGGCGCGCCGGCAGGTCCCGGCGCATGCAGAGCCGGGGCCAGCGGTCGAGGCCGTGCTCGGCCTCCTGGCGGCGGATCTCCCGCAGGCCCGGCGTGAGTTCGCCGTCGGCGATCGGGCGGAAGCCGCAGCGGGCGTAGTAGGGGCCGTTCCACGGGACGTCGGCGAACGTGGTGAGGGTGAGCGCGGGGGCGTCGGTGGTGGCGGCGAGGTGCTCGATCAGCGCGCGGCCGATGCCCCGGCGGGCGTGGCCGGGGTGCACCGAGACCTGCTCGACGTGGCACGCGCCGTCGACCGGTTCGGCGAGCAGGTAGGCGATGGGGCGGTCGCCGTCGTCGACCGCGACGAGGGCGGTGCCGTCCGTCAGGTAGCGGGCGAGTTCCCCGGGGGCCGGGGGCTCGTCCTCGGCGATCTCCGGCATGCCGATGGCGGCGAACGGGGCTCCGGCGGCCCGTTCCAGCTCGCACAGCAGGGGCAGTTCGTCCTTCACGGCTGGTCTGATGCGCATGCCACCCAGTGTCCTGCAAGCGGCTTTCCGCCACGCAGGGTGGTGTTCCAGGCCACAGGCCGGTGGAGCGGAACGGTCAAAGCCGGACATAGCCGGGCGCTGTCCACTACCGTGCGGCAACATCCAGGACACGCGGCTGTAACGATCGGCGTTTCTTGCAGAAAGTTTCTGCAAGGGGTTTCCGTGACGTTTCGCCCGCTGTTAACTTCCTTCCAGCCCGACGGCAGCGAAGGTGCAGTCGGCACGAGGCAGCCATTATGCGCCTGTCTCCGAACATCTCGGGCACCCCCACCCTCCCAAGGAGTTCTCATGCGGCGTGGCATCGCGGCCTCTGCCCTCGTTGTGGCCCTCGCGGTCTCGATGGCTGCCTGTGGCAGCAGCGGCTCCAGCTCGGACGGCAAGGCCGACGGGCCGGTCACCCTCACGTACTGGGACACCTCGAACGCCACCAACGAGGCGCCGAACTACCAGGAACTGGTCAAGAAGTTCGAGGCGGCCAACCCGACCGTCAAGGTCGACTTCGTCAACGTGCCGTTCGACCAGGCGCAGAACAAGCTGCAGACCGCCATGGGGGCCAAGGGCGCGCCCGACGTGTTCCGCTCCGAGGTCGGCTGGACCGCCGCCTTCGCCAAGGCCGGCTACCTGGAGCCGCTCGACGGCACCCCGGCCGCCGCCGACACCTCCGCCTTCCAGCCCAGCCTCGTCCAGCAGGCCAAGTACGACGGCAAGCTGTACGGCGTCCCGCTGGTCACCGACACCCTGGGCCTGCTCTACAACAAGGACCTCTTCGCCAAGGCCGGGATCACCGACGCCCCGAAGACCTGGGACGAGCTCAAGGCCGACGCCGCCACCATCAAGGACAAGGACGGCGTCGACGGCTTCTGGCTGAAGGCCGCCGACGGCTACTACGCGATGCCGTTCCTGTTCGGCGAGGGCACCGACACCGTCGACGCCGCCGGCAAGAAGATCACCATCACCTCGCCCGAGGCCGTCAAGGGCATCGAGACCTACAAGTCGATGTTCACCTCGCCCGGCACCGCCAAGGCCGACGTCACCACCGACGCCTACGCCCACATGATGGACGCCTTCAACAGCGGCAAGGTCGCGGCGATCATCCAGGGCCCCTGGGAGATCACCAACATCTACAAGGGCTCCGCCTTCGCCGACAAGAAGAACCTCGGCATCGCCGCCGTCCCGGCCGGCTCCAGCGGCAAGGCCGGCGCCCCGACCGGCGGCCACAACATCTCCGTCTACGCCGGCTCCGACGCCGCCCACAAGGCCGCCGCCGAGAAGTTCGCGGCCTTCATGACCTCGGCCGAGAGCCAGGCGTTCATCGCGCAGAAGAACTCCACCCTGCCGACCCGCTCCGACGCCTTCACCGCCGACGTCAAGGCCGACCCGGGCATCGCCGGCTTCCAGGCCGTCCTCGCCAGCGCCAAGCCGCGCCCCGAACTGCCCGAGTACAGCTCGCTGTTCGCCTCGCTCGGCACCAACCTCGGCAAGGCCGTCCAGGGCACCAGCACCCAGGACGCGCTGAACACCGTCGCCACCGACTACGCCAAGCTCCTCCCGGGCTTCGCAAAGTAGCCGTCAGCCGCCCGGCCCGCCGCGGGTGAGGGACACCCCCACGTCCCTCACCCCGGCGGGCCCGGCGGCCGGACCCGCTCCTCCCGAGGCGGCCGGACCCGCTCTCCCCGAGACCTCCCCCGAGAAGGTGTAATCGATGTCAGTCGCCGTGCAGGGCGCCACCGGCAAGGGCAGCCGGCCGCGCGAGCAGCGTCCGGGCCCGCTGGAGCGCCTCAAGCGCTCCTACGCCAAGCACTGGTACGCCTACGCGATGACCGCCCCGGTCGTGCTCGTGCTCGGCGTGCTCGTGCTCTACCCGCTCGTCGAGGGCGTCTGGCTCACCCTCACCGACGCCAACAGCCTCAACTCGGCCCGCACCATCGGCGTCAACCACATCCCGGCCAGCTACAAGTTCGTCGGCCTCCACAACTACGCCGACATCCTGTGGGGCCCCGGCTCGTACGACCGCTTCTGGTCCCACTTCGTGTGGACCATCACCTGGACGGTGCTGTGCGTCGTCCTCCACTACACCATCGGCCTGGGCCTCGCCCTGCTGCTGAACAAGAAGCTGCGCGGACGCGCCGTCTACCGGATGCTGCTCATCCTCCCGTGGGCCGTGCCGACCTTCGTCACCGTCTTCTCCTGGCGCCTGATGCTCGCCGACGGCGGCGCCGTCAACGGCCTGCTCTCCGCCCTCCACCTGCCCCAGCCCGGCTGGCTGGACGACCCGCTGGCGCAGAAGGCCGCCGCCGTCCTGGTCAACACCTGGGTCGGCGTGCCGTTCATGATGATCTCGCTGCTCGGCGGCCTGCAGTCCATCCCGGCCGAGCTGTACGAGGCCGCCGAGATGGACGGCGCCACCCCGTGGCAGCGCTTCCGCCACGTCACCCTGCCCGGACTGCGCACCGTCTCCTCGACCGTCGTCCTGCTCGGCGTGATCTGGACCTTCAACCAGTTCGCCGTCATCTTCCTGCTGTTCGGCACCAGCGGCGGCTCCGACGCCCAGCTGCTCGTCACCTGGGCCTACCGCCTCGGCTTCGGCCAGCAGCCCCGGGACTACGCGCAGTCCGCCGCGTACGGCGTGATCCTGCTGTCCATCCTCATCGTCTTCACCGCCTTCTACCGGCGCTGGCTCGCCCGCAACGAGCAGGCCAACGGCTAGCAGGCCGACAGCCAGCAGGCCAACGGCCAACAGGCCAACAGCAACAGGCCAACGGCTGCGGCCCCGGACCCAGTTGACCCACGAAGGCAGGTACCCCCGATGAGCACCACCACCGAAGCCGCCGCGCCGCCCGCGCGCCCCGCACCGGCCGCCCGGCCCGCCAAGGTCCGCCGCCGCGGCGAGAGCGGCCCGCTGGTCACCGCGCTGTCCCACGGCGCCCTGATCCTCGCCAGCCTGATCGCCCTGTTCCCGGTGCTGTGGATCCTCTACATCTCGCTCGGCCCGGACAAGACGGACTACCTCCACCCCGGGAAGATCCTCGGCAAGCTGACCCTGTCGAACTACGACCACGTGCTGTTCGGCACCGACTTCTTCACCTGGTTCGGCAACTCCTTCCTGGTCTCCGGCATCACCACGGTGTTCGGCGTCATGGTCGCCGCCACCACCGGCTACGCCGTCTCCCGGATGAAGTTCCCCGGCCACAAGCCGCTCATGTGGTCGCTGCTGGTCACCCAGATGTTCCCGATCGCGGTGCTGATCGTGCCGATGTACACGATCCTGTCCGAGCTCGGCCTGCTCGACGGCTACACCGGCCTGATCCTGGTCTACTCGACCACCACCGTGCCGTACTGCGCCTGGCTGCTGAAGGGCTACTTCGACACCATCCCGGTGGAGATCGACGAGGCCGGCCGGGTCGACGGGCTCAGCCCGATCGGCACCTTCTGGCGGCTGGTCCTGCCGCTCGCCCGCCCGGGCCTGGCGGTGGCCGCGTTCTACTCCTTCCTGACCGCCTGGGCCGAGGTCGCGTTCGCCTCCACCTTCATGCTCAGCTCCGACAAGTACACGCTGGCCGTCGGCCTGCAGACCTTCGTCAGCGAGCACGACGCCCAGTGGAACTTCATGGCCGCGACCGCGGTGCTGATCGCGATCCCGTCCTCCGTCTTCTTCTACCTGGTGCAGCGACACCTGGTCACCGGCCTGACCGCCGGCGCCTCCAAGTCGTAACGCCGGCACACGCCGGCACACGCCGGCACACGCCGGCAGTCGCCAGCGCCCGCCAGCACCCGTCTCAGCGCTCCTCGCTCCTCTATTCCCCGAGGGATTCCGTCCATGACCCAGAACCTGGCCGACACCTCCCGGCCCGCCGCCGACACCGCTCACGAGGCGGCCGCCCTGGCTCCGGTGACTGGCAGTGCGTCCAGAGGCTGGTGGCGGGACGCGGTCATCTACCAGGTGTACCCGCGCAGCTTCGCCGACTCCAACGGCGACGGCATGGGCGACCTGCCGGGCATCCGCAGCCGCCTGCCCTACCTGCGCGACCTCGGCGTGGACGCCGTCTGGCTCTCGCCGTTCTACGCCTCCCCGCAGGCCGACGCCGGCTACGACGTGGCCGACTACCGCGCGGTGGACCCGATGTTCGGCACCCTGCTGGACGCCGACGCGCTGATCCGCGACGCCCACGACCTGGGCCTGCGGATCATCGTCGACCTCGTCCCCAACCACTCCTCGGACCAGCACGAGTGGTTCCAGCGCGCCCTGCGCGAGGGCCCCGCGTCCCCGCTGCGCGAGCGCTACCACTTCCGCCCCGGCAAGGGCGAGACGGGCGAACTGCCGCCCAACGACTGGGAGTCCATCTTCGGCGGCCCGGCCTGGACCCGCACCGAGAACCCCGACGGCACCCCCGGCGACTGGTACCTGCACCTGTTCGCCCCGGAGCAGCCCGACTTCAACTGGGAGAACCCGGCCGTCGCCGACGAGTTCCGCTCGATCCTGCGGTTCTGGCTCGACATGGGCGTGGACGGCTTCCGCATCGACGTCGCCCACGGCCTGGTCAAGGCCCCCGGCCTGCCCGACCTCGGCGGCTCCGACCAGCTCAAGCTGCTCGGCAACGACG
This sequence comes from Kitasatospora sp. NPDC059408, assembly GCF_042751525.1. Classification (NCBI taxonomy): domain Bacteria; kingdom Bacillati; phylum Actinomycetota; class Actinomycetes; order Kitasatosporales; family Streptomycetaceae; genus Kitasatospora; species Kitasatospora sp. NPDC059408. Next base: position 20,574 of record NZ_JBHYWI010000001.1, on the reverse strand, counting down.
TCATGCCGTTCTTCGACCAGGACGGCGTGCACGAGATCTACCGCAGCTGGCGGGGGATCCTCGACGAGTACCCCGGTCAGCGGATCGGCGTCGCCGAGGCCTGGACCCCGACCGTCCAGCGCACCGCCAACTACGTCCGCCCCGACGAGCTCCACCAGGCCTTCAACTTCCAGTACCTGGGCACCGACTGGGACGCCGCCGCGCTGCGCGAGGTGATCGACGTCTCGCTCGACTCGATGCGCCCGGTCGACGCCCCCACCACGTGGGTGCTGTCCAACCACGACGTCACCCGGCACGCGACCCGCTTCGCCAACGAGCCCGGCCTCGGCACCCAGATCCGCACCCCCGGCGACCGCGCGCTCGGCCTGCGCCGGGCCCGCGCCGCCACCCTGCTGATGCTCGCGCTGCCCGGCTCCGCCTACGTCTACCAGGGCGAGGAGCTCGGCCTGCCGGACGTCACCGACCTGCCCGACGAGGTCCGCCAGGACCCGTCCTTCTTCCGCCAGGCCGGACAGGACGGCTACCGCGACGGCTGCCGCGTGCCGATCCCGTGGTCCGGCACCGAGGCGCCGTACGGCTTCGGACCGGTCGCCGGCGGGCCGTCCTGGCTGCCGCAGCCGGCCCAGTGGGCCGAGCTCAGCGTCGAGGCGCAGACCGGCGACCCGACCTCCACCCTGGAGCTCTACCGCAGCGCGCTCGCCGTCCGCCGGGCGCAGCCCGACCTGGGCGCGGGCACCGGGGTCGAGTGGCTGGACGCCCCGCAGGGCACGCTCGCCTTCCGCCGCGGCTCCTTCGTCTGCACGGTCAACGCGAGCGGCGAGCCGGTGCGCATACCCGCCCCGGGCACGCTGCTGCTCGCCTCGGCGGAACTGGTCGTGGACGGCGGCGAGACGGTGCTCGCACCGGACAGCACCGGCTGGTGGGCGGTCTGACGTGGTTGCAATAGGCTCTGGGACCGTGACTACGGCGCGACTTTCAGACATCGCGGCGCAGGCGGGGGTCAGCGAAGCCACCGTCTCCCGCGTACTCAACGGCAAGGCGAACGTCTCCGCCGCCACCCGGCAGACCGTGCTGGCGGCCCTCGACGTGCTCGGGTACGAGCGGCCGACCCGCCTGCGCCAGCGCAGCGCCGGGCTGATCGGGCTGATCACGCCGGAGCTCAGCAACCCGATCTTCCCGGCGCTCGCGCAGGTCATCGAGCAGGTGCTCAGCCGGCACGGCTTCACGCCGGTGCTGTGCACCCAGACGCCCGGCGGGTCCACCGAGGACGAACTGGTCGAGATGCTGGTGGACCGGGGGGTGGCGGGCATCGTCTTCGTCTCCGGTCTGCACGCCGACTCCACCGCCGACCACGACCGCTACGCCCGGCTGGCCGGGCGCGGGGTGCCGTTCGTCCTGATCAACGGCTTCAGCGAGCGGATCGACGCGCCGTTCATCTCGCCGGACGACCGGGCCGCCATGTGGATGGCCGTCCAGCACCTCGCCGAGCTGGGGCACGAGCGGATCGGGCTGGCGGTCGGCCAGCGGCGGTACGTGCCGGTGCTGCGCAAGATCGAGGGCTTCACGGCCGCGATGCGCACCGTCCTCGGGCGGACGCAGGAGGAGGCCGAAGAGCTGGTCCACCACACGCTGTTCAGCGTCGAGGGCGGGCACGCGGCGGCGGGCGCGCTGCTGGACAAGGGGTGCACGGCGATCGTGTGCGGCAGCGACATGATGGCGCTCGGGGCGATCCGGGCGGTGCGGCAGCGGGGGCTGTCGGTGCCGCAGGACGTGTCGGTGGTCGGCTTCGACGACTCGCCGCTGATCGCCTTCACCGAGCCGCCGCTGACGACGATCCGCCAGCCGGTCGAGGCGATGGCGACGGCGGCGGTGGACGCGCTGCTGGAGGAGGTGGGCGGGAACGCCGCCCAGCGCGGGGAGTTCATGTTCCAGCCGGAGTTGGTCATGCGCGGCTCCACGGGGGCCTGCGCGCGCTGAGGCCGGTGACGGCCGTGTGAAGGGCCCCGGAGGGCGGTTGCTCTCCGGGGCCCTTCGGCGTGCCGTGCCGGGCTGTGCCGGGCTTGTGCTGCGCTGTACCGGGCTTGTGCTGCGCTGTACCGGGCTTGTGCTGCGTCGTGCTGGGTTTGGCCTGCGCTGTGCTGGGCTGTGCCGCGAGTGCCGTGACGGGCCGGGGTCAGCCCTCCTGGACGGCCGGGCGGTCGGCGGTGACGCGGTGGCCGTCGGCGGCGTCGCCGGTGCGGGTCTCGGTGCGGCGACCGCGGGCCAGGTAGTCGCGCAGGATCAGTTCGACGGCGTCCTGGGGACTCTTGGTGCCGGAGAGCATCATCGCGTCGATCGCGAGGTTCGCGTCGAGCGTGACGGTGACCTGGGCCATGGGTGACTCCTCCTCGGGTGCAGAGCAGCAGCATGCCCGCTGGGCCGGGGTTTGACCACGCGAATGCTCCGATGCGCGGAGCCACGGGTGCGCGCCGGGGGAAGGCGGCACGGACTTCGGAGGCGGGTACGCCGAAGCCCCGGGGAGAGCGACCAGTCTCTCCCCGGGGCGGTGGGCGGGTGACAGATAACAGATGATGAAATCTGTTATCTGTCATCTGTTCGCTGTCATCCGCGATCCGTCACCCGTCCCCGGCGGGACGGTTCCGGAAGGATCCTCAGACGCGGCCGGCGAAGTCCGGCGCCCAGTTGGCGATGGTCTGCAGGCGGACGCCCGAGCTCGGGTTGGCGGCCTCGACGTACTGGCCGCCGCCGATGTAGATGGCGACGTGGTAGACGCCGGAGTCCTGGCCGTTGTTGGACCAGAACAGCAGGTCGCCCGGCTGCAGGCTGTCCAGCGAGACGTGGGTGCTCGCGGCGGCCTGGTCGTTGGCGACGCGCGGGATGGAGATGCCCGCGGCGCGCAGCGCGGCCTGGGTCAGGCCCGAGCAGTCCCAGCCGCCGTTGCCGGTGCCGCCGTAGACGTACGCCTGGCCGACCTGCGCCTTGGCGAAGCTGACCGCGGCGGCCATCGAGCCGGTGACGGCCGGGGCCGGGGTCTGCGCCTGGGCGGAGGGCTTGGCGGCGGGCTTCGAGGACGGCTTGGCGGCCGGGGTCTGGGCCTCGGCGGCCGGCTGGGCGTTCACGGCGTTCCCGGCGGAGGACTGGCCCGGCTTCTGCGAGCGGTCGAACCAGTTGAAGTCACCGGACTGGCCGGCCGGCGCCTGGGCGGAGTCGCCGAAGGACAGGTGCTGGCCCGGGTAGATGGTGTCCGGACCGTCGGTCAGGGTGCCGCGGTTCAGCTCGTACAGGCGCTGCCAGCCGCCCTTGACGTTGTGCTTGTCGGCGATCGTGGACAGCCAGTCGCCGGCCACGACGGTGTAGTCCGAGGCACCGGCCTGGGTGGTGCCGCCCTGGGTCCAGTCCTGGCGCTTCTGCGCCCAGGTGCCCTTGGCGGAGTCGGCGGCGGCCGGGGCCTGCGCCTGGTCCTGCGCCGGGGCGGCGGGCTTGGCGGCGGGCTTCGAGGACGGCTTGGCAGCGGGTGCGGCCGGGGCGGCCTTCGCGGTGCTCGCGGCGGCGGAGGTGTCGACGGCGGCCGGGGCGCCGCCCGCGGTCAGGCCGGCCTGGACGGAGCACACGGGCCAGGCGCCGGGGCCCTGCGAGGCGAGGACCTTCTCGGCGACGGCGATCTGCTGGTCCTTGGTGGCCTGGTTGGCCTGCGGGGCGTACGAGGTGCCGCCGAAGGCGGCCCAGGTGCTGGAGGTGAACTGCAGGCCGCCGTAGAAGCCGTTGCCGGTGTTGATGCTCCAGTCGCCGCTGCTCTCGCACTGGGCGACCTTGTCCCAGGTGGTGACGGAGGCGGCGGAGGCGGTGCCGGAGGTGAGGCAGGGAATGGTGAGGCCGACGCCGGCGACGCCGAGGGCGGCGATCACGCGGCGGGTGCGGCTGGACAGGCGAGTGCCGTTGGTGGGCAGCATGAAGACGCGGTCCTCTCCCACGCCTGCGAGGTGAGCTGTCGGATTCGGGCCGGAGTTGCCCGGCCGCGCTGTGGCGCGGCTTCACCCCTAGCCCAGGACCGTTCCGTGGATCGGTCCGGGGCGACTTACCTGTGGGTCCCCCGCTCCTGCCGTGGTGCGTTTTCGCGCTTCCAGCGCACCCGACGGCAGGACTCGGCGTTGCGGATGTGCTGGGTCCGTGTGGTCACGAACGGGGAGCACGTTAAGCAGACTTAAGTACGAACTGCAAATACCTGTGATGCGCATCACGGATTATGGAAAGCCGCCAAGAATTTCCTTCTCCAAGATCGAAAATGATCGTTTTCTTGCAATAAACCTGCGGATGTGCACAACTGGCAGGCTCTCAGGAATTGCATGACGGGCGGTCACTCGATCGCAAACAATCACAGAACGGACATCTCGCGCATTCGGCTCTTAATTCCCTTACGCCGCAAGCCGAAAGGGCCCGGAGCGCGGTCGCTCCGGGCCCTTCCGTACGCGTTGTCGGCGGTTACTCGCCGGCGGCCTCCCCGGTCGCCCCGGAGGCCGTCCCACCGGCCGCGTGGGCCGCGCGGGAGCCCTCGGCGGCGGCCTCCGCCGCCTCGGCCTCGGCCTGGGCCTGCGCGGCGGCCAGGGCCTCCGCGGACGGCGCCGGCAGCGCGGCCAGGTACAGCGAGGCGATGAGCTGGCCGACCGTCTGGTAGGCGCCGAGCGGCGCGGCGGACGGGCAGCCGGTCTCCTCGGCGGCCGTGGCGAGCAGCTCGGAGTCCGCCTCCGGGCCGATCACCAGCGGGGCCAGCGCGGGGCGCTGCGAGCCGGTCTCCTTGAGGTGCGCGACGGCGGCGGCGACCGAGCCGGGCACGTCGAGCGCGGCGGGGACGACCGGGACGGCCAGGCGGGCGGCCAGCAGCACGCCGGTGATGCCGGCGGCGGCCGCGGCGTCCTCGCCGCCCACGGTGGTCAGCACGACGCCGTCCGCGGCGGTCGCGATGGCGAACAGGCGGGCGCGGTCGGCGCGGGCCAGCCCGGCCTCGGACAGGCGGACGTGGACGGCCTCGGCCAGCAGCGGGTGCGGGCCCAGCACGTCGGTGACGTGCGCGCCGTACTCGGCGGCGAGCGCGTGGAGTTCGGGCAGGAAGTCGTGCGGGCCGGGCACCAGGGGTACCAGGATCGGTGCCGGGACGCCGGCCTCGGCGGCGGCCGCCAGCAGCTCGCCGATGCTGCGCTCGGTGCCGTCCGCGCCCTCGGTGCCGTCGCCGGGGAGGTAGCCCACCGCGGTCTGGACGCCGTTCTGCTCGCTGCGGACGATCGAGAGCAGCTCCTCGACGACCGAGCGGGACTCGGGCCCGGCGGTCGCGGGCACGGCGAGCACCAGGGCCGGGGAGCCGGACGGGATCTCGGGGCGCTCGGGGCGACGGTGGCGCCCCCGCGCACGGGAGCCTGGAGTGCGAACGGGCAGTGGCGCGCCCGGGATGGCTGCGGTGCTCATGGCGGAGATCGTAGGACATCGGCCCGTCAGGGCTGCAGTCGGCTGCCGTGCCGGTTTCGCGCGAGCGTGGTGTGCGCGGCGCGCGGAGCTCTCGCGTGCGCGGGTCGATGAGCGGTCATTAGGTCATATTCCGGACATACCTGGCCCAACCCCCGCGCGTCCGCCGGTATCTCCTGGAGACGGGTCCGGTGGGGCGTCACGTTGCACCCGTGGCGAGTGAGATGTCTCACAGTCGACGGGCGGTCTGACGGAGGGTCACGAGTGCGCGACTCCCGGCTTTCGAAGATCAACATTTAGCGGGGAGCCGCTCACGGCCGGTTATCGGAAGCGGGCCGGTTCGGTCGGCTATGTCCGTTTACGTACCGTCAGGAGAAGGGTCCGTGAAGAGTTCAGGTCGGCCGGTGAAAGGCCTCGTGCACCTGCACCGTCTCGTGCTGATGCACGTGCACAAGGGCTATCATCGCGTCAAGTGAGGCGTTGTGCCGGGCTGGTACGGGGCCGGCCCGTTCGTTCGGCGGGTGCCGGGGGCGCCGCGCTGGACCGCAACTCCGGGGCTCTTCGGGAGACTTCTATGCACGACTCGCACGAATCGCAGGAACTGGGCGGCTCGTACGGTCCCTACAACGGGATGGCCGCCACCGAGCTGGAGGGAGTGGTCTGGCAGAAGAGCCTGCACAGCAACTCCCAGGGCAACTGCGTCGAGTTCGCCGCGCTGCCGGGGGGCGACGTGGCGATGCGCAACTCGCGCTTCCCGGACGGTCCGGCGCTCATCTACACGCGGGCCGAGATCGCCGCGATGCTGTTGGGGGCCAAGGACGGGGAGTTCGACCACCTGTCCGCCTGACCGGACGTCCATCCGGCCGTTCACCGGGCCGTCCGGCCGCTTCACCGGACGTCCGTCGGTCCGGCCACCGCTCCGCACCAGGAGCCATCGGGGGGCCGTCGTGGGTGCTGACACCACGGCGGCCTTTGTCTTCTCCGCTGTCTTCTCCGCGGGCTCGGCCCCGCGGTCGTCCGCGCGGTTCGTGACGCACTCGGTCACATGCTCGGTGGTGTGCCTCTTCGCGGGCTTCTCCACCGTCCGGTGCGCTGCCGTCCCGCGTAACGCTGTCCCGTGCACTGCTGTCCCGCGCACTGGCGGCCCGTCGGCCGTCGGGGGCGCACTGGTCGTCGCGGGTGCGCTGCGGGGGGCCGGCAGGTCTCCGGCGCGAGCCCGGCGAGGGCGAACTACCGCTTCCTCCCGGGGTTTCGGTCCTCCCGGGGTGTCCATCGATCCGGGGACGCGTGCCCGCGCTGCGGGGGTGCGTGCCCGTCCGCCGCTAGGCGGAGCGCCGGTGCCGGCCACCGAGTTCGGGGGTCGCGGCCTGCGCCTGCGCGTCGGCTTCGAACAGCGCCCAGACGACCTTGCCCCCGCCCAGCGGGTGCCAGCCCCAGGAGTGGCTGAACGAGTCCACCAGGTGCAGCCCGCGGCCGGATTCGGCCACGAAGTCCGCCTCCCGGGCGATCGGGCCGATGCTGCTCGGGTCGCTGACCGCGCAGACGATCTGCGGCGCGCGGTGCACGAGGCTTATTCGGATCGGCAGCCTGCCGTCACCACCGTGCTGTGTGGGAAAGTCGTACTCGCCCAGGGCGCCGCCCACCGGGTCGGGCCGTGCGCCGATCGCATGCCGCAGCGCGTTGGTCACGAGTTCCGACGCGACCAGCGCGACGTCGTCGAACAGCTCCATCAGCCCCCAGCGCTGCAGAGCGGTCCGGGCGAAGTCACGTGCGGTTCTGACGGCTTCGAAGCGAGGAGCGAGCGTACAGGTGACCACGTGGGGGTCAACCGCCAAAGCCGTACCGGTGCCCATGAAGAGCTCCTCCCATAAGGGGGCGGACACGGCTGGACCCGCCGGGGTCATGCCGGTCACCTCCGACTCGCTCGGCCGCACGGCCCCCTCCTCGACGAGGCGCGCGCGCACACGAAGGCCCGGTGGCGTGGGGGACGCTGCCGGGCTGGTGCACGGAGTCGCGCGTGGGGTCGACGCGGAGCCCGCGGGATTGCCAGGGATGTGCAGGTGCACGTGCACCATGGTCCTCTGCGCTCACTGCAGATGCAAGAGTCGATTCACGTGCAGTCGCACTATTGGCATATGCAAGCGCCGGATGCACGTGCATCCTGGTGTGTGGAGTGCAGAACTGATAGGAACATCCGTCAGTATCGGCACCGTGAGCGCTCAACTGATGGCAGACTGTGCGCTGTTTGCCCTAGGTGGAGGTTTCGACCGCATGACCACAGTTCAGCCGGGCGGCGGCTCGATGGTCCGCCGGATCCTCCTCGGCTCACAGCTGCGACGCCTGCGTGAGGCGCGCGGCATCACCCGCGAGGACGCCGGCTACGCGATCCGCGCCTCCGAGTCCAAGATCAGCCGCATGGAGCTCGGCCGGGTCAGCTTCAAGGAGCGCGACGTCGCCGACCTGCTCAGCCTCTACGGCGTGGACGACGGCCTGGAGCGGGAGGCCCTCCTCGGCCTGGTCCGCGAGGCCAACAAGTCCGGCTGGTGGCACAGCTTCAACGACGTGCTGCCGGGCTGGTTCCAGACCTACGTCGGTCTGGAGGAGGCCGCGCAGCTGATCCGCACGTACGAGGTGCAGTTCATCCCGGGACTCCTGCAGTCCGAGGAGTACGCGCGGGCGGTTTTCGGTCAGAGTCGGCCGGTCATCAGCGAGGAGGAGGTCGAACGGCGGGTCAGCCTCCGCCTTCGCCGCCAGAAGCTGCTGACCGAGGGCAACAACCCGCGCCTGTGGGCCGTCATCGACGAGGCCGCGCTGCGCCGCCCGGTCGGCGGGCCCAAGGTGATGCGCGGCCAGGTCCAGTACCTGATCGACGTCGCCGAGCAGGCCAACGTCGTCATCCAGGTCATGCCGTTCCGCTTCGGCGCGCACGCGGGCGAGTCCGGCGCGTTCACGATCCTGCGCTTCCCGGAGCAGGACCTCGCCGACGTCGTCTACCTGGAGCAGCTCACCAGCGCGCTCTACCTCGACAAGCGGGACGACGTGGACGCCTACATCCAGGTCATGGAGCGCCTCTGCGTGGACAGCCTCACGCCCGAGCGCACCATAGACCTGCTCGCCTCGATCCTGAAGGAACGCTGAGCCTCCGCCCGGAGGGGCCTGGACGTCCGGGCCCGAACGGCCGGACCACGAGCCGTGCTTGCCCGCCGCCCGGACCGTCCGTCGGCGAGCACCGGCCGCCGGATCATCTGCCGCCGCCCACCGGCCGTCAGCCGCGGGCCGGCGGCGTTTCGCGTTCCGGCGGCAGCGGCTGTGGCAGCGGCTGCGGCGGGCGGCCCAGCTCCCACGGCAGGTCGTAGCGCCGGAACAGGTCGGCCCGGATCGGCGCCAGCGGCACCTCCGCGCCCGGCAGCAGGAGGCCGATGCACCCGCCCATGAGCGCGCTGCGCAGCACCGCGTGCTCGGCGGCCGGATCCGGCGCACCCCACTCCCGCAGCAGGCCCTGGAGGATCGCGCCGAGCTGCTGCTGCTCCGGGTCCTGGACGAAGGAGCCGGTGTCCGGGTCGAGGATCAGCGCCAGGTGGGAGCGCATCACCCGCGGGTGGTCGAGGGCGAGGCCGAGGACGGCGTCGATGGCGCGGGCCAGCCGGGCCTCGGGTGTCGCGTCCGGCGCGAGTTCGGCCAGGGCGCTGCTGAGCGACTGGTGCATCATCCGGTGCGTGGCGGACTGCATGAGCAGCCGTTTGCCGTCGAAGTAGTACGACAGCAGCCCGCGCGCGAGTCCGGCGCGCTCGGCGATGTCGCTCAGCGTGGTCCCGGCGTATCCGTGCTGGTCGACCAGTTCGACGGTGGCCCGCATGATGCGCCGGCGCGAGCGCTGACGCATTTCCTCATTGACCGAATCCCCGCGGGGTGCCATCGTGACAGCTCCGAACGTTCGTTGGCTCCCGGCCAATATACTGGGGAAGCCGACGGCCGATCCGTGGAACCGCGTTGACGAGCGGCGCACGGACGGCTGGTGCGGGGGCGGCCGTTACGAAGACGGCCGGCTCCACCAACACGGGGGTTTGGTGGAGCCGGCGGCAGTGCCTGGGGGGCGGACGTCCGCGTCGGCTCGACGCGGCGCGGTGTGGTGCGGTCCGCCGTTGTCCGGTGCGGTCTCGCGTGGGCGGTTCGGCGTGGGCGGAAGCGGCGCGGGCGGAAGCGGTCAGCGCTCGGCCAGTACCTCGGCCCGGTCGGTGGGCCCGGATGCCCGTGACGTGTAGTCATAGTCCGGGACAGACAAAGGAGCTGACTTCTTCCGGCGCTCCAGCAGTGCGCCCACGAGGGCGATCAGGAACCCGAGCAGCGCGACCGCCGTGACGAACAGCAGGGCCGGCCGGTAGCCGTCCAGCTGCGCCTGCGGGCTGTCGCCGCCGGCGCTCCCGGCGGTGATCATCGCGGTCGCACCGGCGAGCACGACGGCGGTGCCGACCTGGATCGCCGTGTTGACCAGGCCCGAGGCCAGGCCCTGCTCCTCGTCCGCGACGCCGTCGGTGGCGGCGATGTTCACGGAGGGGAAGGCGAGCGCGAAGCCGACGCCGAGCAGCAGCATCGACGGCAGCACCAGCGCGGGGTAGGAGCTGTGCTCGTCCAGCCGCAGGAACAGTGCGAACGCCGCGGTCAGCGACAGGACGCCGATGGGCAGCAGCCGGCCGGTGCCGAAGCGGTCCACGATCGGGCCCATGAACGGCGCGGACAGCGCGATGAACGCGCCGGCCGGCAGCAGCCCGAGCGCCATCTCCAGCGCCGACCAGCCGAGCAGGTGCTGGAGGTAGAGCGTCACGATGAACTGGAAGCCGCCGTAGGCGCCGGTCATCGTGAAGGCGATCACGTTGGCCCGGGCCACCGCGCCGTTGCGGAAGATGCCGAGCCGGACCAGCGGGTGGGCGGCGCGGCTCTCGGTCACCAGGAAGGCGGCCGCCAGGGCGGCGACCACGGCGAACGAGCCGAGTGTGCGCAGGCTGAGCCAGCCGGCACCCTGCGCCTCGGTGACGGTGAAGACGAGCAGCAGGACGGTGAGCGTGCCGGTGATCGCGCCGAGGACGTCGTACCCGCCCTTGGCGCGCTCCTCGACCGGGCGGGGGAGCAGGCGGACGGCGAGGAGCAGGGCGATCAGCGCGACCGGGACGGGCATCAGGAACGTCCAGCGCCAGCCGACCGAGGTGAGCAGTCCGCTGAGCACGAGACCGAGCGAGAAGCCGCTGGCGGCGCAGGTGGTGTAGATGGACAGCGCCCGGTTGCGGGCGGGGCCCTCCGGAAAGGTCGTGGTGATGATCGACAGGCCGGCCGGGGCGGTGAACGCGGCGGCGGTCCCCTTGAGGAAGCGGGCGGCGATCAGCAGTCCGCCGTCGTCGACCAGTCCGCCGAGCAGGGAGGCGGCGCCGAAGACGCCCAGGGCGACGAGGAACACCCGGCGGCGGCCGAGCAGGTCGGCCGCCCGTCCGCCGAGCAGGAGCAGGCCGCCGTAACCGAGCACGTAGCCGGAGACCACCCATTGCAGGGTCGAGGTGGAGAGGTGCAGTTCGGAGCCGATGGACGGGAGGGCCACTCCCACCATGGAGACGTCCAGGGCGTCCAGGAAGATCGCGGCGCAGAGGACGAACAGGGTGCCCCAGAGGCGGGGGGTCCAGGCCTGTCCGCCGGTTGACGGTGCGTCGGGTGACGTGACGGTCGCGGTGGTCATGGGGAGGAGACTACATGCACGTGCAATCAATGCAAGTGAATAAGATGTAAACGCATAAGTTGCGGTGGCGGTGGTAGGGTGGCGCCGTGGCTGAACTCGACTCCCCGGCGGAGGCCGGTCTCGTCGCGCAGTGGCGCGAACTGCTGGCCCGGCACGCCGAGACCTCCTGTGCGCTCGACCGCGAGCTGGGCGAGAAGCACGGGCTCGGGATGAGTGAGTTCGAGGTACTGGAGCGCCTGGTCGAGGGCTGCTCGGTGGACCGCAGCCACCGGCTCCGGGTCCAGGAGCTCGCCGACGTCGTCCACCTCAGCCAGAGCGCGCTGTCCCGTCTGATCGGCCGGCTGGAGAAGGCGGGACTGGTGACGCGCGAAATGTGCGTGGACGACCGCCGCGGCATCCTGATCGTCCTCACGGACGAGGGGCGCGAGCGCTACCGGCAGGCCCGTCCGCTCCACCGCGACGTGCTTGCGCGCACGCTCGGCGATGAGGCCACCGGCCCGTGTGGGGCGTGATGCTGACGGTTCGTCAGCAGATTTCCCGGCAGGTTCGTCAGCAGGTTCTTCGGTAGGTTCTTCGGCGGTCCTGAGGGTCCGGCGGGGCGATGGGGCGTCTGGCTAGAACTGCGAGACGAGTCCCGGAGCGGCGGCCAGCAGCACGACGGCCACGGGCGCGGCGAGCGCGGCGACGGTGAGTTGGAGCCGACGCGGAACGGACAGCCGGGGGCGGCCCGCGAGCAGGCGGTCCACCCGCTTCGGGGACTGCGCGAGGCCCGGCGGACAGGAGCCGAACACCCCGCGGCCCAGGTTGAGTTCGGCCAGCGCGAGGGCGGTGGTGTGCCGTCCGTGCCGACGGGCCGCACGGTCGTCGGCCGCCAGCTCGACCAGCTCGCCGACCTGGTCCCGGAAGGTGCTGAACACCCGGACCCCCGGGAACCCGGACGCGAGTGCCTGGGCGGCCTGCGCGAGCCAGTCGTGCCGGGCGCGGACGTGTCCGCGCTCGTGGCTCAGTACGGCCGCCAACTCCCGTGCGGTCAGCTGCTGGAGGGCGCCCGTGGTGACCACCAGCCGGGAGTTCGGGCCGGGCAGCGACCAGGCCTCCGGCCGGACGTTCTCCAGCACCACCAGGCGCTCCCGGCGGCTGCGGGCGGCCGCGATGGCCTCCGGCAACTCGGGAGCGCGGTCGGAGAGTTGAGCGTGACGGTGGTTGCGCAGAGCCTTCGCCGAACGGACCTCACGGGTGACCGCCAGCACCGTCTGCAGTCCGCCCGCGGCCAGCACCGCCGCGCAGAGCCGGCCCCAGCCTTCGGCGTCCTGGAGCCCGTACGCCGCCTCCACCCCGTGCGGCGCGCCGGCGAACACGAGTGCGCGCAGTTCGGGCAGCGCGGCCGAGGCGGCCAGGACCAGGCTCAACGCGCAGCACAGCAGGACGGCTACGACCAGGCACTGCCATGCCAGCAGCGCCAGCACGGGTTCGCGCTCCACCCAGCGGGCCCGGGCGAGCAGCCGGGGCACGGCGGTGGAGAGCAGCAGGCCGAGCAGCAGCAGGCCGATCAGGGCAGTCATCGCATGGGCTCCCCGAGTGCGCACGGAGCGCGACAACGCGCTCCTCGCCAACCTATGCGCTGGCGACGTCCGGTGGAACGGCTTTCGGGTGGCCAGTGACCAACGCCACGCGGGCCCGGGGATCTTGGTCCCGGGTGCGGCTCGGCCAGGGTGCGCGGGGTGGGGGTTGGGGCGGCGGGTGGGGTGGGGATGGGCGTCGGGGACGGGCGTTGGGGATGGGCGTCGGGGACGGGCGTTGGGGACGGGCGTTGGGTGTGGGTGTTGGGCGTGGGCGTCGGGGGCGGGCAAGGTCACATGGTCAGGAGCATCGCGAACATCCCGATGCCCATGGTGAGCCGGCAGGCGTGCGGGAGGCCCGCCGTTCCGACGGTGACGCTTCCGGCGGGGGCGTGCAGGAGCCGGGTGCCGGCCCAGAGGGAGTAGGCGCCGAAGTACACCAGCAGCGCGCCGGTGAGCAGCGGGGCGCCGGTGCTCGGGGCGTGGTGGTGATGGCCGGGGGAGGCGGTCATGGCGAGGGCCGCGTAGGTCATGGCGAGGCCACCGATCGCGTGGTGCAGCCGGTGTCCGCGGCGGTCCGGGGTGCCGGCGGCGGCGAGCAGGAAGAGGGCTGCGGGGACGCCGAACAGCCAGGCCCAGACGGGCGCCGGGACGGCGGCGCCGGTGACGGCCATTCCGGCCATGCCGAGCCCCATCAGCGCTTCGGCGGCGTCGGTTTCCCGGGCGAGAAGCCGTCGGGCGCCCGTCGGGTGGGTGGTGGAGGGCGCCGGTGCGCAGGTGGTGTGTGGCGCGTGCGGGGCTCCGGGGGCTCCCGGGGCATACCGGAGGCGGGTCAGGCAGTAGGCCCCGGCGGTGGCGGTGAGGAGGGCGAGGAGCCAGTTGACCAGCGTGGGTCCGTGCAACGGCGGCCTCCTGGGGTGACGGGAGGACGGCGAACAGCGAACAGCTGACAGGTTTCAGATAACAGATGACGAAATCTGTCATCTGAAACCTGTCGGCTGTTCGCCGCCACCCGTGCTCTGCGGCGTTCGTCCTGTCCACGATCACCGCTGCCGCTCCCGGGAGGCCAGGGCGCGTGCAGGGGCGCACGGTGGTGACGAGCGGAGTGCGTTCTCGCGAGTGCCCTATGCCTGCCTCAACAAGCCCCCCGGCCAGACCTCGCCAGATCTCGCCGGACCCCGCCACCCTGCCGCCGCCACCCCGCCGGAATCCACCTGCCGGAGCCCGCCCGCCCCCGCGCGTCGCGTCTCAGCCCTGAAGCCGCCCCGAGGCGACGATCCGGCTGAGGAACCGCCGGGTCCGCTCCTCCCGCGGATCGCCGAACACCTGCTCCGGCGGCCCCTGTTCGAGCACCACCCCGCCGTCCAGGAAGCAGACCTGGTCGGCCACCTCGCGCGCGAACCCCATCTCGTGCGTCGACAGGACCATCGTCATGCCCTGTTCCTTCAGATCGCGCACCACCGACAGCACCTCCCCGACGAGCACCGGGTCGAGCGCCGCCGTGATCTCGTCGAGCAGCAGCAGCCGCGGCCCGGTGGCCAGCGCCCGCACGATGGCGACGCGCTGCTGCTGCCCGCCGGAGAGCCGGTCCGGGTACTCCTTCGCCTTGGCCGCCAGCCCGAGCCGGTCCAGCAGCTCCAGCGCCTTCGCCTCCGCCTCGGAGCGCCCGAGCCCGTGCACCCGGCGCGGCGCGAGCGTGATGTTCTCCAGCACCGTCATGTGCGGGAACAGGTTGTAGGCCTGGAAGACGACACCGATCCGGCGCCGGACGGCGTCCTCGTCCGTCCGCGGGTCGGTGATGTCCTCGCCGTCCAGGAAGATCGCGCCGTCGTCGACGCCCTCCAGCAGGTTCACGCACCGCATCAGCGTGGACTTGCCCGAGCCGGACGCCCCGATCAGCGCCGTCACCGAGTGCTCGGGCACGGCGAGGTCGACGTCGCGCAGCACCACCTGTGAGCCGAAGGTCTTGCGCACCGACTCCAGCCGCAGCACGTCCGCTCCGGCGCCCACCGGGTCCCCGCCCACACCGCTCGTACTGCTCGTACTGCTCGTACTGTTAATACTGCTCGCCCCGCTCACACCGCACCTCCCTGGACCTGCCGACGGTTCATGCGCGCGGTCAGCCAGTCGGCGAACCGCGTGAGCGGAATGGTCAGCACGATGAACACCAGCCCCGCGACCAGGTACGGCGTGTAGTTGAACGACCGGGACGCGATGATCTTGGCTGCGTAGACGGCGTCGATCGCCCCGCCGATCGAGACGAGCCCGGTGTCCTTCTGCAGGCTGACCAGGTTGTTGATCAGCGGCGGCACCACCCGCCGCACCGCCTGCGGCAGCACGACGTACCGCATCGCCTGCGCGTTGGTGAGCCCGAGCGAGCGCGCCGCGGCCCGCTGGCTCGGGTGCACCGACTCGATCCCCGCGCGGAACACCTCGGACACGTACGCCGAGTACGTCAGCACCAGCGCCGCCCCGCCGAGCAGCAGCGGATCGGTGGTCACCCCGGTGAGGCGCAGTGCCGGCACCCCGGTGATCATCACCAGCAGGCAGATGATCATCGGCAGCCCGAGGAAGAAGTCCACGTACGCGGTGGCCAGCAGCCGGACCGGCAGGAACACCGGACCGCGCAGGGTCCGGAGCACCGCCAGCAGCAGGCCGAACACCAGGATCAGCACGCCGCAGCCGAGCATCAGCTCCAGGTTGAGCCGGAGCCCGGTCAGGACCTCGGGCAGCGCCTGCCGGGCGTAGTCGAGGTTGAAGAAGGTCCGTCGAGTCACCTCCCAGCCGGGGGAGTTGACGATGAGCAGGTACAGCACGACGGCCGTCAGCAGCGTCGACGAGCCCGCGATCAGGGCCGAACGCCGGGTCCGCCCGCGGCGGTAGGCGTCCCGGGCGAGCCGGCGCTCGGACGGACGGTAGCCGTCGTCCTCCCCGCCGCCGGGCGCACCGTCGTCCCGCGCGCCCGCCTCCCGGCCCGCCGCGTCGTCGGCCCCGATGCCGGCCCCGACGCCGCCACTGGCCTCGATACCGCCGCTCACTTCAGCACCGGTGCCGAGACGGCGTCGGACAGCCACTGCTTCTCCAGCTTCGCGAGCGTCCCGTCCGCCCGCAGCGCGTCCACGGCCTGCGACACGCAGCCGGTGAGCCGGGAGCCCTTGTCCAGCACCAGTCCGAACTGCTCGCCCTGCGACGCGCTGTCGAACTGCCCCACCACCTGAGCCTCCGGCACCTCGGCGCCGGTGATGTAGAAGGCCGTCGGCAGGTCGACCACGAGCGCCTCGACCTGGCCGTTCTTCAACGCGGCCTTGGCCAGGTCGTTGGAGTCGAAGACGGCCGGCCGGGTGCTCGGCTTGATGGTGTCGGTGATGGTGTCGAGGCTGGTCGTGCCCACCTGCGCGCCGAGCTTGGCGCCCTTGAGGTCGGCGATGCTCTTCGCGCCCGCGGCCTTGGAGTTCTTGAGCGCGATGACGGCCTGCCGGACGTCGTAGTAGCCGGAGGAGAAGTCGACCGCCTGCTTGCGCTCGGCGCTGACGGACACCTGGTTGACGTCGAAGTCGAAGTCCTTCGGGCCGGGCGAGGTGGCCTTGTTGAACGGGGCCACCACCCAGGTCACCTTCTCCTTGGGGTAGCCGAGCTTGTCGGCGACCGCGTAGGCGACCGCGGACTCGAAGCCCTTGCCGTTCTCCGGCTTGTCCTCGGAGAACCACGGGTCGTACGCGGGCTTGTCGGTGCCGATCGTCAGCGTGCCGGCGGTCCGGGTCGCCAGCGCCCCCGGCGCGCAGCCGGTCGATGTGCCCGACGCGCCCGCGCCCGCGGCCCCGTCGGTCTTGGCGTCCTGCGGCGCGCACGCGGTCAGCGCGGCGGCGGCCGCCAGCAGCGCGGCGACGGGGAGGGCGGCGGACTTGCGGAGGCCGGGGCGGAGACGGAGGTCGGTCATGGCAGGGCTCCAGGGAAGGAAGGCCGGGCAGGACAGGAGATGCGGCGGCCGGGGCCGGAGGCGGCCGCGGACCCGGCGGGTCACTTCCCCCGGTGGCGGCGCCGGAACACACGCGGCATGGTCGGCGTACGGGCCCGCGTCCGCGGCGTCCTCCGAGCCTGATCGGCGGATCGGCGAGCGAGCGGATCGGCGGATCAACGACAGCAGCGGCGGCGATAGCAACAGCCGCGCGTGCCACGGCAGGCGTGACAACGAGAGGGCACCCGGAACAGGCCGTCGTGCCGCTCGGTCATCGTGATCACCGCCGGGAGCATGGCGGGAGGTTCGCATCCCGACGGCGCCCGTGTCCAGAACATCCACCGCGGCGTCCACATGCCGGACATCCGGTCGCGGCGTCCCCGAAACCCCCCACCACCGGAGGTTCTCCGATCGGAGCCCCCTTGAACAGGAGAACCTTTCGTATCTATGGTGTCTCCATCGAAAACCTCCTGTCGAAGTGAGTCCACGATGCAGAATCTTTCGCCAAGGCTCGCTGTGGCGGCCGACGCCCCGGTCTCGACCCTCGCCGGCCACCCGGCGTGGCTGCGCCTGAAGGAGGCCGTCGAGACCCTTCGCCCGCTGCAGTCCAAGGACGGCTCGATCGACCTGGCCGCCGTCCAGCGGCACACGGTCGATCCGCTGGTCGCCACGGTCCGCAGCGCGGTCGCCGAGCTGGCCCCGCTGTTCCCGCACGACGAGGCCTACCTGGCCGCCGTCGACGCGGACCTGGCCAAGTGGGCCGACACCGGCTACCGGGAGCCCGACTTCCTGGACTCGCTGCTCGCCTTCCAGCCCGCCGACCAGCGCGTCGACGGCCTTGAGCACCTCGTGGTCTTCCCGATGTACACGCAGAACGGGAACCCGGACCGCAACCTCGAAGCCGTCCTGCTGCGCGTCGTGTGGCCCGACTGGCTGGCCGAGCTGGAGCGCACGCGCTTCGACAACCCGATGTTCGTCCCGATCACCTTCACCGACTTCACGGCCGGGTACGACACCAACTCCGCCGTCCTCTTCCCCGAGACGGTCGCCGTGCGCAAGGCGCCGGAACGTTTCACCTGGGGCGGCATCTTCTGCGACCGCGAGGCCGCCCGCTTCCGCGCCGTCACCACCAGCGCCGTCCAGCAGCTCGGCCTGGCGATCCCGGACGACGCCGAGGGCCTGCTCAAGGACCAGGCGCGCGCGCAGGAGACCTTCGTCCTGTGGGACCTCGTCCACGACCGCACCCACAGCCACGGTGACCTGCCGTTCGACCCCTTCATGATCAAGCAGCGCAGCCCGTTCTGGATGTACGGCCTCGAAGAGCTCCGCTGCGACCTCACCACCTTCAAGGAAGCGGTGCAGCTGGAGGCCGAGGGCAACAAGCACGCCCGCGACGTCCAGTACGCGATCCTCTTCGACCGCCTGTTCCGCTTCCCGGTCAGCGGCGACCGCGTGCGCAACTACGACGGCATGGGCGGCCAGCTGCTCTTCGCCTACCTGCACAAGAACGACGCGCTGCGCTGGCGGGACAACCGCCTCACCATCGACTGGGACCGCGCCCCGCAGGTCACCAACGAGCTCTGCGCCGAGATCGAGACCCTGTACCGCGACGGCATCGACCGGCCCAAGCCGGCCCACTGGATCGCCGCCTACCAGCTCGTCTCCCGCTACCTCACCCCGCACCCGGCCTCCACGTGGGCGAAGGGCGCCGACGCGCTGCCGCTCGACATCACCGACGGCAAGGCGCTCAACAAGGCGCTGTGCGACGCGGTGCTCCCGGACGAGTTCCCGCTGAGCATGTTCTACGAGGCCCTGTCCAAGAAGCTCGGCGGCGTCATCGCCGCAACCGCCGGCATCACCGGCAACGGAACCAAGGGAGTCGCCGCGTGACCACCACCCCCAACGCCCCGCTGGCCGGCAAGGTCATCGCCGTCGCCGGAGCCAGTGGCCCGGCCGGCCAGGCCGTGCTGCGCCGCCTGACCGCCGACGGTGCCACCGTGATCGGTGCCGACATCGACCCGGTCCGGCTGGAGAGCGCCCTCGACGCCACCCGCGTCGCCGTGCGCGGGGCGAAGGTCAGCGGCCAGGTGATCGACCTGCTCGACCCGCAGGAGGTCCACGACTGGGCCGACCACCTGGAGGCGGAGCACGGCCACGTCGACGGCCTGTTCCACCTGGTCGGCGGCTGGCGCGGCAGCAAGACGTTCTTCGACACCCGCCTCGACGACTGGGACTTCCTGCACGACACCGTCGTGCGGACCCTCCAGCACACCTCGCTGGCCTTCCAGCCCGCGCTGGTCCGCAGCCCCGCCGGCCGGTACGCGATGGTCTCCGCCGCCGCGGCCCACAAGCCCACCGCCGGCGGCGCCGCCTACGCGGCCGCCAAGGCCGCCACCGAGGCGTGGACCCTCGCCATGGCCGACTCCTTCAAGAAGGAGACCACCTCGGCCGACGGCGAGCCCACCGCCGCAGCTGCCATCCTGGTGATCAAGGCGCTGGTCAGCCCGGAGATGCGGGCCGAGAAGCCGGACGCGAAGTTCGCCGGCTTCACCGACACGGCCGACCTCGCCACTCACCTGGCGGGCCTCTGGGACCGCCCCGCAGCAGAACTGAACGGACAGCACCTGTGGCTGACAGCCCGATGAACGACTCCACCCGCACGGACGCGGTACGGCGGCACGACCCCGCCGTCCGCGGCTTCGCCAGCGACAACTACGCCGGCGTGCACCCCGAGGTCCTCGCCGCGATAGCGCTCGCCAACGGTGGCCACCAGGTCGCCTACGGCGAGGACGACTACACGGCGCACCTGCAGGACGTCTTCCGCCGCCACTTCGGCGAGAAGGCCGAGGCCTACCCGGTCTTCAACGGCACCGGCGCCAACGTGGTCGCCCTCCAGGCGCTGCTCCCGCGCTGGGGCGCGGTCGTCTGCGCCGAGTCCGCCCACATCAACGTGGACGAGGGCGGCGCCCCGGAGAAGATGGGCGGCATCAAGCTGCTCACCGTCCCCACCCCCGACGGCAAGCTCACCCCCGAACTGCTCGACCAGCAGGCCTGGGGCTTCGGCGACGAGCACCGCGCGCAGCCGCTCGCGGTCTCCATCACCCAGAGCACCGAGCTCGGCACCCTCTACACCGCCGACGAGATCCGCGCGATCACCGAGCACGCCCACCAGCTCGGCATGCTCGTCCACGTCGACGGCTCCCGCCTGGCCAACGCCGCCGCATCGCTCGGCCTGCCGCTGCGCGCCTTCACGACGGACGTCGGCGTCGACGTGCTGTCGTTCGGCGGCACGAAGAACGGCCTGCTGTTGGGCGAGGTCGTCGTGGTGCTGAACCCCGAGCGGGTCCGCAACATCAAGTACCTGCGCAAGACCTCGATGCAGCTCGCGTCGAAGATGCGCTTCGTCTCCGTGCAGTTCGAGGCGCTGCTCTCCGGCGACCTCTACCTGCGCAACGCCGGCCACGCCA
The DNA here is from genome assembly GCF_042751525.1 of Kitasatospora sp. NPDC059408. Taxonomy (NCBI): domain Bacteria; kingdom Bacillati; phylum Actinomycetota; class Actinomycetes; order Kitasatosporales; family Streptomycetaceae; genus Kitasatospora; species Kitasatospora sp. NPDC059408. Next base: position 417 of record NZ_JBHYWI010000001.1, on the reverse strand, counting down.
ACGCCATGGCCAGCCGCCTGGAGGCGGCCGTCCGGAAGATCGACGGCGTCGAGATCGTGCGCCCGGTCCAGGCGAACGCGGTCTTCGCGATCCTCCCGCGGGACGTCAGCGAGCGGCTGCAGAAGCGGTACCGCTTCTACTTCTGGAACGAGCACACCGGCGAAGTGCGCTGGATGTGCGCCTTCGACACCACCGAGGCCGACATCGACGCCTTCGCGGCGGCCATCGCCGAGGAGATGAGCCGCGCCTGACGGCGCTCCACCAGCGGATCGTCCCGTCCTGCGACAGCAGGGCGGGACGATTTGCACGGGGCGCCTCCGGCCCCGTACAGTTCCGGAGTCGCCGCGGGAGACCGGGGCAACGAAAGCGGAAAGCAAATCCGATGAATGAAACTCCGGAAAACGGAGCGGAAAACAT